>JBEVXV010000824.1:0-6423 GCA_040505915.1 Sedimenticola sp.
CAACTCCTTAGCAAGTGGGGTGTTTGAAACCTCACTACAGCAAAGGATCAAGCACAGGCTATTGATTTTAATGGTATGGTGTATGTTGACCTGGGTGACCTAGATTGGTTAATATAGATAAGGCTGGAAACTTACCCGAGGCGATGTTATCCACTTCACCTGTTTCGTAATCTTTTTTCCAGCAATCTATGCTTGCATTGGGGAAATGCTTGGTATTCATAGACAGAGTGATGCAAGTAGTTGTTGCAACACAATCGATAATGTAAAATAATTACCCGCATCCGTTGAAATCGTCTATTGAAGTACGAACGTCCAACAGATAAAACGTCTTATTTGCTTGCCATGGAATACATTCACTTCCGGTTCCGCAGAAAAAAAACGGTCGTCTCCGATTGCGTTTAAAAATTCAGCCATAAATTGAAAAACGCATGTATGATGCATATTTGATGGAAATTACGTTACGTTATTTATCGGTAGTTGAATAACGTGAAACGGTCATTTTCTAGAAGCACAGAAAGTCAAACCGTTTTATGAATGAACATGACGTCATAATTTTCAAGGGAGATCACTCCGGTTTGCTGAGGAACCGTTGAGATGGTTCAGGGAATACAAAACTACAATAATATTTGTGTTTTATGTAAAATGGCGAAACAACTGAATTCAGACGCAGCATTTTGGTAAGTATTTTCATCTGAAGGGATACCCACGTCCAAGACATCCACAGTTGGCCTATCGGTAACAAACAGGTGCCCGCATGTGGGTAGGGTACAGGACCGTTTTGTTTTGTTTAAAAAAATTAACCCCCACGTAGCTGCTTGTAGCTGATTAATATGAAATACAATGTATACAAGAACTGCCAGCAAAGCTGGCTGGAAAAAATGTGCAATACCAAAAAAAGTGTGGTTCAAGTAACAAAATAGGGTAGGTTGGTAGGTACGCATTTTTTAAAAGGATGATGATGATGAAATAGGGGTTTACGTCCGTTCAACAGCGAGGTCATATACAGACTGGTCAACGGGGTCGATTCCCATATCTTACCTGTATGGAGGGGGTTAAATTTCAACATCAGAACCGGCCATTTACATTTAGAAACCTATATAGTCGGTCCTGAAATTAGAATAACCTGATCTGGTGCCAGGTCCGTACCACACCAGCATCGTTGAGCCCCTTCCCCTAAAAGCAATACGATTATGCTAGCCATTATATAAATATTGCATGTCTGAGAGGGTGATAGTGGAAAATATCACCCTGAGGATAAATTATCGACCGAGGCGAAGCATTATTTTGACTGTAAATATAACCATATGTTTCTTTAAGACTGAGGGTCGTATTTTGAAGAATTCAACCCAAAGCTTCGGGAGTAGCATCCCTCTGCAGCCTGCGAGTTTTTTCTCAAGAAACAGTTACGCCTTGACAAATATTTAAAATTTGTTATACATTTTAGCGAAAATCAAAATCACAAAAGATTTCTACCTACGAAGGTAGCATTGTGAATCATATGTTTGGGCTGGTCAGCATACAGTTGATTTTCATTTAAAGTGTCCACTATCACCCGATCAGGCATGCAATAGTTATTTTATTATACCGAACCCCCAACCATCATGTGATATTTTCTACTCTCACCCTCCAGCCGTGTGATAGTAAAAAATATCACATAATGGACTATGGGGAAAATACATGGGCTAATCTTGTGAGGTATAATAAAGGCCTATACCTACTACTCTTATAAGGGGTATAACTCAATTCAACTCTCGCGTACAAGACAGTAAAAAATGTACACAAGGGCCAAACCGGGTAGAGCGGGATTCCGGAAAGTATGAACCCCATCGTTAAAGTACCCATCACATTCTCCCATCCAACCACGACGGCCATCGTACGTTCCTTTTACCTGTTTTTTCTTTGGTGATTTTGTTTTGTAGTAAAATGATCATTAAACATATTATTATCCAGCTGCAGGACACTTTTCCAGGTTTACCTGATTCATGCCTATTGTATTTTTGCCTAACTGTGAGCAATAGTTATACTCCACTGCATATGCATAATTGTTAGTCATACTGGGATGACTGTTCAACATAAAATAATTTATATTCTTCATGTACACAATAATACATATTTTATTTATACAATGACACACATTGTACGATTTAACATGTTTCTACATATGTCATATATATTAATCATTGTAGAATACAGAGTACATTACATAAATATAGAATCATGAGAATTAATATTTGTTATATATCTATGGTGGCATATATGGACCATCAAGATGTTGAGATGTTGTGATAATTTATCTCGTCAAGTCGACTTACATATCACTTACAAAACACCTAAACGCAGCAGGTGAACCTGAAGTTTGACGGGCAAACGGACGGACACACGCACGTACGGACTGGCGGACAGGTGCAAAGCATAATGCCCCCTAAAATATCGTCATGGGGGCATAAAAAGGGCACAGTCGTCACTTTGGCCGGTTGCAATTGCCTATATGAATAGGAAACTGTTACAATTTATTTCAACAAATCCGGACCAAGGACCATATATGCCGCATGTCATAGTATTAATTAGCTAAATGTATACATGTAGTTCCAGTGTACGAGACAGTCACTTTCAGATACAGTATTCTACCTTTCGTTTTCTTGAAAGCATTGGCTATCTAATACAATAAGCTTCCAAGACTCTAGATACATTGTGTTTGTAGACGCACTTCTCGTCCACGGATTCTGTAATCAGCGATGTACATGTTCATGTGCATACTAGGGAGGTTGCGAAAGCCTGCATGTAACGTCTGTGAACTTCTCATCAGTGAAACAAGTATGTAAAATGTAAGTACAAGTACACTTTACACGTATGATTTCGCAACCTCCTAATATCAGATATACAATAACGATACTTACGTCATTGGTGCTATTGGGGTTGCGTCTTATTAAAGTCCCATTCTCGTGACCATATTTGCATACGTGAGTATTTATTGGTTTTGATGTTTTGCATACATAAAATGAGATTATAGTCATGGAAGCTTACTTGTCATGTGAACGCTTAGCATATATACTTTTGTATACAGGAGTAACAATTGCATATATGTATATTTACTCATGTGTGCAAATGTTGGTCATGAGAAAGGGGCTTTAGTCTATAGTAGGTATACTCACATCAAATTTTGAAATGGCACTATATTCGGATTGACATCGCTTGTATTGGGGTATTGTCATTCAGACGGACGACTGGGTAGAACCAGCACATGCCTGTAGTAAAGGAAATTGATAAATTCAGGTCTGAGTTTACCAGATCTGACTACGTTGCTAGTACCACCACTTAGCCATTATGCCACGTTAGTCGCATCCTATGGTAAGCAATCATTGCTACTGCAGCCTTATGCACCAGTCAATGTGACCCCCCCCCTGGCCCGGGGAATGGCGGGGCCTTAACCGGGCATTTAACCTGCTAGATTGCCCCGCACTGCGGGGACTATGGCGGGGCTTTAACTGAAGCAAAATTAAAAGCCCCGCTATTCCCCGCGGAGACTCACATGGAGCTATATATTTATACCACATTCGGCTGCTCGGCGCATTAAATAACCAATGTTGCTAGTTCCGCATATGTGTATGTACGAGTACCTACCTGCTAATGCCGACGTTTAATCTGCTTGCATGCGCTGCATTTCCATACCTTAAGCTTGGTACTGTCGACCACACCCTGGCAATTCTGGTGATACCATCGATTACAGGTGTCGCAGCCTATGCTGAAATCGCTGGGCGTCTGTGGATTGTCTGGGCAAACCTTCTTGCAGGTCGGACACAAATACTCACCTTCGGCCTCATTCGAATGTTGGCGCTTTTTAAAAGCACATTCTTTGGTCGCCCCCTGAACCTTTGCTCTGAGTGCCATTTTCTTTTTCTTCGGGATGGACTCCTTGAGCCGGTGAAGTGCGTCTACAAACTGAATGCGTAGGAAGTGTTCTGACACCATGGCAAACAACTCATGACACATACGTTCCTGAAGATCGTTATGAACTTCGTCAATGTCTTCAGTTAATAGAAGACTGCTCCATACCTGATTCAGGGGTGTATCATTCACAATATCCTCTCTACATTTAATAAAGGCATTTTCCCCTTCTACATCAAAAGTATCCTTACAAAGAAGATGGTACGCTTTGGCGTTCAGATGCACAAAAAAGTTGTACGTCTCATCGGACATGTGGTAAAGACCACGTGTAGATCCTTGCTTAGCATCTATTTCTGACAGTGACTCGTGAATAGTTGTGTTTGCCACGGTGTCCACCTCGGATGTCCTAAACTTGCTGAGAAGCATATGTTTTTTGTATGCAGCCCTGCGGGAAGCTTTATTGCTAGAGCCGGTGATGTTGGCCACGGCCTTTACACGAAGTCTACCAGTTATCGTCGACAGACAGGCACCAGCTACATATCGAATTTTGGCCTTTGCAGCATCAGTTAACGTGCATTGTTGCTCAGAAGTGTGACAAGCATTTGCAGTTACCCTTTGGCTACTTGCTATAGCCGCTGCCTGTCTCTCGACCAACTGTGAGTCTAGACGAAATACCAACTTGGTGGCGTATTTGTTTTGCGCTTTGGATATTGTGTCTGATTCAAACAAGTCACGTAACATGGACATATGGCTGTCGCTTAATAAGAACGTGTTTAGTTCTTTGTACGTTTGGGTCGTTGCATCTTTAGTATGCAAATCGATAAGTGTTTTTTGGATAACGCCGACATGTGCATTTAGTTTCTCTGCGTTGATCGTCAAGGGGTTTACTGCAGAAAAAGACCCAATATCAAGCTGCGGTGAGTTGGGGGTAACAGTGGGGTGTGACTTGCTTGCCTCAGGCTCAACATCGACGTTGCTATCATTCAGAAATGGCTTGGCCTTGCAACACGATAAATCCGAAATGCATTCACTAACGCACATTGTATTGTAGTACGTATACACCTCAGGCACATGCTTTATTGTAGCAGCATGCTCATTGTAGTTGACTAATCTGAGTGTTGAGGATGATACTGAACGGCCAATGGCAACACCGAGCTGACCAGCTGCAAAAAAACTATAACAGTCAACTTCCACGCACGGCAGAGTTTGCCCTTGTGCTCTGTGGACAGTGAGCGCAAATGCTAATTTTAAGGGGAATTGCATGCGCGTGGCTTGAAGTCCTCTCTGCCGGCTGTCGTATATGTCGAATCTGTATTGTTCGAGCGTTATGAGCTTGCCGTGGAAGTTAACGATGGGTCGTGATTCGACGGAGTGGACCGTGCCCTGTGTGCCGTTGCAAAGGAGCGAGTTTAAGTTTCTTGTTAATATTACTGGGGCTCCAACCTTCAAGGCCAATACTTTCGGTGCAGGGCTTGTTTTTAGTTTATTTCGGTCACCTGTTGAATAGAAAACAGCATATCTCTGGTTGAGTGTATTCGCATGTGCGTAGCCTACTTCTGAAGCTCTGGCGTACGGCATACTCTAAAACCTGGCCTGGGCCCATTGGGCCGGGCTGGGTTGGGCTGGGCTTGTCTGATCGCAGACAAATTGGTCCATTGACACAAAGTTCTGTCAAATTGAATGACCATCATTGATAGCTCTATGGCTTTTACATCACAGTGTCTGGCAGTCTAAGGTCATGTTTGTTATTCTTGTCCAGCAGATGCCAGATGCCCACAGCAACACAGACGTGGGTCATTCAAAGAGTTCAGAGCACATCTGTGTGGGAAACACTTTATTTTGAGCTATGTTTTAATACAATGATTATTAATGGCCTTGTCATCAATGGAGATTCAGAGCAGCCTGCTCATCGATGCTGTCTGAATAGCATCTACAAATGAATATATTCCCGGCTGTAAATGACTTAAGTTAAAGTTGATGAGCCGTTAAATACCATGTCATCATCATCCATAAATGACGTCAAAAATTGTTGAAAAATTTGCACTTGCTCAGACAATTTTCCATGTTACTTCCATAAATTATGTCAAATGTTAATGAAGATTTTGCATTTTAATACTTTGAAATGTTCGTTACCAATGGGATTTATGGAAAGTACATGTATTGCTATTTTCTATACATGTACCAGTTAAGGTAAACAAATCGCATGTGTGCTAAGACATCATCAGGGCTCTTTTTTGTATCAATCTGATCTTATCACTCCACCAAGGAAGATGGGTACAGATGAGTATTAGTTATATCCAGTCACCATTCTGCACTAGACCTGTCCTGCTGGTACAACACAGTTCAGTCAGTAACTCGGTGTCTAATTTTATAATGTCCCACAGCCACCAACAAAGTGTATTGAACGACCCTTTCATGGTGGTCAGTTTACCTGATACTGAACCAAAACAAAAAGCAAGTAAGGTGAACTCAAATGTCACAATGTCAGTCCAGGCCAATGAGCCCAGCCCAATGAGCCCAGCCCAGCCCAATGGGCCC
>JBEVXV010000825.1:0-11193 GCA_040505915.1 Sedimenticola sp.
GAGTTGTCCCCCTTTCAAAATGGCGGACATGTTTTCTTTCCCACCAAAATGTTATGAAATGATTTAATTACTTAGCAAACTGGATACTGTATGTTGTGAATCTTGGCCAGGATGTGTATAAATGTTATCGGAATAAGTTTGTGATACAAATCCAGCAAGAGAGTAAGTAAAACATTTGCAATTGACTATCGAAATATTCTCCTTTGTTACATAAGTCATGAACTTTCGTGAGATGTCGTTAACAATGTTAAAAAGTGTTCACACCACACATGTGACTTGCGATCATAGTGCACGTGCATTTACTCAGTGAGCATATATAGTATATGCTGTTGGCAATTTGACAATACATCACAATAGACTATTGACCCCTGTTGATCGCTGTTGGTTGTATAGTTGATTGATACAAATGTCGCAACAACCGTCAACATCTGGTCGCAAATCTAAGAGTAAGAAAAAACGGAAGAAGTCTGACGCTACATCACCCAGAGACATACAAAATAAAAAATCTAAAAGTATAATTGACGGCGATATTGACACTGATATTGAATACTTGTCGGCCCCGGAACCTACTGACAGTGCCGGGTTACATACACACTCTCGCCAACACAGTATTACACAGTATTACTCTAGCCACCAAACGTCGACCATGGATGTCGTGGTAACAACATCCACAGCCGCGCACACGCCAACGTCAACATTGACGTCAATGTCAACGCCTACGTTAACGTCCGCATCAACGACCGGTAGTGACATAAAGTTCAGTTTGACCAATGCCGATCGTAATGATATCGCCCAACTTGTATGCGACAAGTTAAAAAACGATTTCGCAGCAATGATACTTGAGCTAACACAACCCATGCGTGACGAACTGAGCGAAACTAGAAAACGCCTAGACATCACAGAGCAGGAAAATGTTAAACTCAGGGCCGATCTGAATGATCTCCGTTCTGCCATTGACGACCAAGAACAATACAGCCGCCGCTCGTGTCTGCGCATTAGCGGTATTGTTGGAGACGACGGATCCCCCAGCGAAAACGTGGAACACAAACTATTGACACTCGCTGCCACTCACAAAATACCCATCAAGACAGAGGACATTGACATAGCGCACCGACTCGGCAAGCCCAGCCCGGGTTATAATAGGCCAGTGATTGTAAAATTTGGTAACTCTAAAGCGCGCCAGTCTGTACTTGAGGCAAGGAAATCCCTTGGTAGCGTCTATGTCAACGAAGACCTGACAAAATATAGACAGAATCTCCATTACCACGCGCGTAAACTTGTTCGTGACAAAAAACTTGATCGTACATGGATAGGGGGTGGCAAGGTATTTGCCCGTTTTCCGTTTAGCGCCCCAGGAACCAAAGTACTAATCCGGTCCATGGCGGACATTGATAACATTCGCGAAGGCAAGCCATTAGCTCCACCGCCCAAAGCTCCACTCAGTGCATATTGAGCTACATTGTTAACAATATAACTGACCATTCGTTGTGTATAAGCATGCATACGTTTTCTCATGAATGTGTTCTTTTATCCCAGGGCGACATTTGAGCACAATCCATCCGCTGACCGCTCGCTTTCTTCTATTGTTCGCTATGTCGTGCGTAATCTCCCCGCGACTCCCAGGATCTACGGATCCATTACAAACTTCGGAGGTTAAAATGTTGGTATGTTCAGTAGATGCCATCACCTGTTAGAGGAGACTGAGAACATGCAGACATTTTGGAGCACAGCGGAACCCCGCACGTGCTCTGAAACTTCTGCTGTATACTGATGTTATTAGTAGACAATTCCATAGACTACGCAGTTGTTTTACTTGCCGACTGTCTCACTATATATATATTACGGTGCAACCTGTACAAACGACCATCTCAAATGAGCTTGCGGCCAGTGTAGCCCCTGTGAGTCGGCGCAGTCCGATCAGGGACACCACTGATCGCTATTTTCGTCATTGGACCACTACAAATGTATCTAACCTCCTTGCAACTGACACCTCTGAACAACAGCCAGTTACCCCGTGCCTGCCCGTTGTAGCCAGGTTGCACTGTTTATGTAATTGACTAGTGTGCATGAAGCGTTACTTAACGGTTGATACATGCAATTGTTATTGATATGTAATGCTAGCCTACACAATGATCTACACTGGTCGTCATCACGATGTGTGCATAAGCATGTGTTATTATGACTGTGTCGCAACAGCAATTATTCGGATCACCGAATAGCTGCCATTGATTACATTGACTGGACGAACCAAGTAGCTCGCACTCATATGTATCTAGCCATACTCTTAATCCTTTCAACCCTACAGCCCCCTGCGGAGGACAGTATTTGCAATCAGTGTAGATCCAGATGAGCCGGCTCGTAGCGAGCCGTCTCATCGGATATGCACTATTTGCAGTTATTTGTTAAGAAGTTTGAAGAAGCACTCCTTTTGGCAAATTTACGGACCAAAATGTCATTTTCTTAGGAAATTGATTAACTAGAATTTGAACCTGGGCAAACCCATCCCGTTACTTAGGGATGAAGGGATTAACTACATGTACATATAGCACCTTTTGACATGTTTTAACCTTACATTATGTGGAGATCCACGTAGTACGGATCATATCGACGGATCATATCGACGGTCTACCCAAATCTACACATTGTGTCAGGTTTTCGATGAGTTGCGACCGGCCATGGCTCTGTACATCTGTGATTAATTATTTGTCATGTTTCCTATTGTATTTGTATTGTACTTCTCAATTTTGGCTTCCCCATCGTTTTGTGCAGCAGACCAGAAACCGTTTCTCCAGAGGAGCCGTTTCTTGACTGCTTTCAAAATATGGTGTGCATAAAAAATATGAATCGAATTTTCATTATGACGGGCGGTAATTTTCCAAGCACCCATCCTTCCGATTCGAACAGATCATTTATATTCATGCGGACGGATCACTCTAAGTAGCCTGCTATCACGTGTATCTAGATAGATCGCTAGTCACCGGTACCACCGTTTAAAACGTCTTTGCATACTGTAGAGATCCACGTAGGACGGACGGATCATATCGACCGGCCTACCCGAATCTACGCAGCGTGTTGGTTTTCCCGGCCATCACTAGAGTGCATCCGGTGATCTGTTGTCTTCATTTCTCTTAACAATTTTGTTTTCCTGAATGGTAACTTTTATATCAATTCGAAAGTGCGTTTTGACACCCACTAGAATCGTCATCGCAGGAGCTGGTTCTGGTGTGTTGTCAAAACATGCTTTACCCCAATAAATATGAAGCAATCACTATCCAATGTAATTGTCACGTTCACTGTGTGCGTTAAGCATTATACTAACTCGAGCTTATAAATGTCCATACTATTGAATGCCCCTTGGCGATAAGCCAAAGGCATTATGCTTTACACCTATCCGTCGGCATCCATGCCAATACTACCTGTTACATGCCAATTTTACAGCAACAGCAGGTGACACAAAAGTCACCACTCTTACAGATTATAAATATATATCCGGTCTCGTCTGTAAATGTATATGCATACCCCCGGCATATGACTGTATTGAGGGGTAAACAGTTCTCGCAATTCTGTCAGGTTACCGTTATATCCGTCACAATTATTATTATATTAGTCCATCTTTAAATGTTTACGAAAACACGTTTAAACATGTATGAACGTAATATTGGATACTGGGACTCTCGCAGGTTCACTGGTACAACTTGTTATAAGAAACTGACCCGCCGTCCTCATTTTTCGTCTTTCGCCCATTGAGGACTGTGGAGATACATTTACATAATTTGTACACCAGACCCTACAATTCTCCTTTTCGATGTATTTCTGGGGTTGAGTAGGTATAAGCAACGCAACCCCTGCCATACATCGACAAGGTGTTTTGACGTGGGTTCTGGTGTAGTCACCAGTGTCCGTGTGCGTCATGTAACGGCCAACAGGTGATCTGAGTTTGGTCGTGTGATCGTTGATCCATGTATGGTAACTGGTCTACGTAGATTATATGCCTGATCTGAACATTAGCTGGTCACAAATGCTCTATGACTAACTATCACATTATTATACACCAAGATGTACCTGTATATTCGATCTTGCTGAGCTTATGTGGTCCGGTGCGTGCGAAAACCTACAGCTTGGTCAATCCAACCAGCATAGCGCCAGACCATCTTTAACCTATATCTTATTATTTTGATTGACTTGGGGTTTACACGGTCTTTTACAATCATATTTCGACACATTAGTGTATAATGTAGTATGGCAGCCGGCTTAGGCCCTGAACAGACTGCGCGGATGCGCGGGCTGGTCTGGGGCTGTGCCGGTTGCAATCGCCAGGTTGTGGGTTTTCGCACGCGCTGGTTCATTTATTATATTCATTATGTATCACGTGTATGGCACGTCGGCTTTCGCGAAAGAATGCTAGCCTATCGTTTGAACAAATATATTTCTGCAGTTAATATAGAGTTATATAGAATCGCATATTATACTGGATTAACCCTTTCGAGCCTCTATATAGGTAATATTTCGTTGTGTAGGTCAAGATGAGCCGGCTCTTAGTGAGCCGTCTCATCGGGATCTGCACTATTTGCTCTTTTATTTCCTGATCTTGAAAATAAAACGCCTCTGTTGATGAGCTAACTCGCTCAATTATCATCGCTCAGGACCAGCCTGATTTATAGCTGGAGGAGTCCACTAGGACACTTGTGGTGAAAGGGTTAACCCACCAATCGGCTCCATGGCAACGATGCATGTATCTATGCTCATATCAATGTATGTATGTCTAGCGTTTCATAAGTTCACCCGTCAGTCAAAACAGTTGTTCTGTTCGTCCGTCCGTATACGCAATAGTACAGTCATTCAGGCATTCCGATCGTCCGCATACACAATGTCATTATTGCTAAGTACTTGTATTCATTTTTTTTTTTTTCTTATCTGAAACAGTCTACAACTTCAACCATTACATGTAATGTGCTAAATTACTTAACCCGTTCAACCCTACATCTCTCTGCTGAGGCCAACGTTTGCAAACAGTGTAGATCCAGATGAGCTGGCTCGTACCGAGCGGTCTAAATTACTTAACCCTTTCAACCCTACATCCCCCTGCAGAGGGCAACGTTAGCCAACAGTGTAGATCCGGATGAGCTGGATATGGGCTGTTTGCTGGTACTCTTTTACAGAATTTTAGAGAAAATACCCCCTTTGATGAATGGACTGACCCTAATGTAATTTTACTATGAAATCGACTGGCCTAATTTTGAGCATGGAATGGTCCATTGAGTTACTTAGGGGTGAACGGGATAAGCACGTCGTGCGGCCCGCCGCGGTCCACTGCCGATAATGGGTGCTGAAAATACTACCAGCAACAATAGTTTTGATGTTTTATGTACATGTGATGCCCGTTTCTTTGGTGGACAGCGGTGGGTTGATCGGTTTATTAGGGTGCAAATCGATATTTGATAAATCCATTTGTAACATTATGACTACATACCTATATATGTACATGTAACACGGTACATTATTTATTGCGTTCATTCGCGTGGCTGGATATCTACATTCAAGCGCCACTTGAAGGCACTTTAATGCATTAATCATAATATTTATGTGTGTATGTAAGTGTGTGTATATATATATTTATATATGTGTGTGTGTGTGTGTGTGTGTATGTATGTGTGTGTATGTGTGTGTATGTATGTATATATATATATATATGTGTGTATGTATATATATATATATATATATATACTGACTGTATCTATTACTGAATATCACGATTGTCTGGTTTTAACCATTGTATTTAGATGTGCATTTGTGAATGTCTTGAACATTCGATTTGTATATATACTGTTTTAGTCTCAGCTCAGGTAAAGCCGGTCTTGTATATCATTCGCGGCGCCGGCGCGATTCCAATAATACGCCAAATATCAAAATATATCAATGTCTCAGGTATATAAGTTTGTGTGCTGGACTTCCCAAATTCCAGCTGAACATATTTAAACTTTTTTTGGCGGCCATCTTTAGAAATGGCCGTATTCTTAGGAGTCTCCCGGTTGCCACGCGGGCGTCGGTATCGATATGTAAGACCGGCTTAAGCTAGACAGATGTTTTCAGAATACTTCAGACGCAATCGTGCCTTTGCGTATTATAATAGTCCCTGTCTTCCGTTTCGTTCCGTCTAATTATGTGAGCATAGCCACATGATCAATATCCGTGTATTTTTGACTGAGAGATAATGGAGAGTTTTCTCGTCGGAGCCGTCAGTGGAGACCAGCTACTACAATTGCTCCACTGTTTTTTCCACCTGATCTGTGCTTATGCTGTGGTCTATCACATATGGACATAATCTTCTCTGCGGGTTTGGACGGTGTTCCAGATAAGCTGCCTTTTTTGGACTAAATACTGACGTATTTCATTCATTGTTCAACATAACATGGGGGTTTGGAGTTCTTTAGAATCGTCTCGTCGAGACGATTCTAAAGAGCACCAAATTTCTATGTCTGAAAATAGATATCGGCGGAAATTTTATTTTATTTAGAGAAATCGGCTTGTCTGGACCTCTGTTTAAAGCCCTTGGGCTTATTTAATGTTATTCAAGATGTATTCAACGAGATTGTATACAATCACGGTGCACAATGGCAACTGCCCAGGTACAATGTATGTTATGGGCGGGTCTCCGCAGGCGGCTCCGATGTCCGACGTTCGAATATTACACATAAACATTTCTAGTTGATGGCAGTTATACTGCACAACCAGTTTCCACGTTTGCTAAATGCCTTACGTTTTCCCATGTACATGTATTTGTCATTACTCCCAATTAGTTACCAGCATGCCTTTTTCTTACAGTTAAACTCCCCAATTGTTAGCCACACTGCGCATTTTTGTGTATCCATTCTCACACTGGGCTGCACCGGTCCCATGGGTCGCCTTGACGGGTCACATGCTTGTTGTGCCAGCAGCGGTCGTACCAATGTCTGTCGTTCTGATTCAGTCACGTGACATTATCTATGTATTGTGCGACCGCTGCCGGCAGACCAAAGTACTACGTGCGTAGTAGATTTCCTTTAGCGCTGCATATTGTTTTCTTACCATACATGCAGTCATGCGCTATATCCGCGTTCAGCATTTTCCTTTCACTTAATGCCGCGTCGAACCTTGGGCGTACGTCTAACCCGCTTCAATACCAACGGTTTAACGCACCCACTATAAAGAAGGAATATAATTCCCGTTTCTTACTTCGGAGCAGTATGGTAGTGCTCACCGTAGCCTGGACCGCATGGTTACTAATATTATTATCAAGTGACGTTCACCCAAATCCCGGACCTATGGACATTGTTTCGCCTGACCATTCGTTTAACTCAACTTTTTCTACGTCCTCGATATTACCATCGCAGTCGCTCATATCAGAACCACCAGATCTGTCCCACCACTTGTCATTTGTACACTGCAATGTCCAGAGTCTTTATCCGAAATTAGATATACTACGCGCCGAACTTATGGAATTTGACATAATAGCACTTACTGAGACATGGCTTAGCGAACAAACAAATTCTGACGATCTCCTATTCCAGAACTTTAAATCTCCAGAACGGAAAGATAGAGCTGCAGATAGACATGGAGGTGTGATCGTGTACGTTAGGGATTCATTATATCATAAACGCCGGCGTGATCTTGAAATAGTTAATATCGAATGTATCTGGATTGAGATAGTGTCTAACAAAAAATCATTTTTATTTGGTGTATTCTACAGACCGCCTAGTTCCAACGCCATATATAATAACAGTATCGAAGACTCTATTCAGTTGGCCATCGACACCGGTCTACGTGATGTTGTGATTGTTGGAGACTTTAACTACAATGTCCTTAACCCTGTAACTAATCGTAAAGTGTCTTCAATTTGCTCACAGTTCGGCCTATCTCAATGTATCTCATCATCAACACACTTTACGGAATATTCCGAAACAATTATAGACTTATTATTCGTATCAAATAAAAGCAGTGTTGTCATCAGCGGCACTGGAGATCCATTTCTGCCCCAGGAAACGCGTTACCATTGCCCAATATACGGGTTGCTAAAATTTTGTAAGCCCAAATTTAAATCTTTCCAACGTAAAATCTGGCAATATGACCTTGGTGATTATGACTTATTACGTAGAGATACTTCGGCATTTAATTGGAGCGATTTACAATCCCGCAATATCGATGAATATGCATATAATATCACCAGCAAAATAATAGAGCTTGCCTCAAGCCATATACCTAATAAAGACATAACTGTTAGGCAACATGAACCGCCATGGATCACAACATATATCAAAGGAATGATTAGGAAACGGAAGCGACTATACAGGAAAGCTAAACATACGAACAATATAACACATTGGGCATCCTTTAGAACATATAGAAATACTGTAATATCAGAAATTCGCCAATCGAAAAACGACTATTATGATGGGATAAGCAATAAATTAAAATCCGGACAATACTCTTCAAAGGACTGGTGGTCTACTTTAAAATATTTTATTAGCGAGAATGAAAATAAAACTATTCCACCATTAAAGCATGACGGCGCAATAATTGACGATGATACCGAGAAAGCAAATATATTAAATAATTTCTTTCGTGATCAAACTTTACTACCGGACGCACCAGTTCCATATCCCACAGCCAGTCCGTACGATATCAATACTAATCTCGAATCCATAATCGTAAATGAAACAGAAATACAACATATATTATCATCACTACCGCTAGGTAAAGCATCTGGCCCAGATGGTATTAACAACCGTATTCTTAGAGAACTTAACGTTGAATTGTCTTCCCCACTTAGAGATTTGTTCAACCAATCACTCGATTCTGGACATTTTCCCGATACTTGGAAGGAGGCACATGTCTGCCCAATACATAAAGCTGGTGACCCGTCACTTCCGTCAAACTATCGTCCCATCTCCCTATTAAACACACTCAGTAAAGTTTTTGAAAGATTTATTTTCAAACACCTATACAATCATTTTTTAGATAATAACATTTTGACACCCCTCCAATCAGGTTTCATCCCTTGTGACTCAACAGTGAACCAGCTTACATTACTTTATGATACATTCTGCAGAGCACTAGACGATGGTAAAGAAGTCAGAGTAGTTTTCTGTGATATAAGCAAGGCATTCGATCGTGTCTGGCATACCGGTCTCCTTCTTAAGTTACATGCTGCTGGTGTCACCAATAATGTTCACGATTGGCTTAAAAGTTACCTCAGTAATCGTAAACAAAAAGTAATATTGCCAGGTGTTTTCTCTAACTGGAACCAAGTTACTGCAGGTGTCCCACAAGGATCCATACTTGGGCCGCTATTATTTCTACTTTATATTAATGACATCGTCACAGACATACATTCGAGCATACGTCTCTTTGCCGATGATACAAGCCTATACTTGATTGTAGATACACCTGAAATAACATCAGACATCATTAATAACGATCTTGAAACAATCACTAACTGGTCCAAAAAATGGCTCGTAACATTTAATCCGAACAAAACTGAAACACTACTTATATCTCGTAAGAGGAACCAGCTTCTACATCCCCCAATAGTAATGAACAATGTACTCGTCACAGACGTTAACAGTCATAAACATCTCGGACTTTACCTTAACAAAGAAGGAACATGGCATCAACATATAGACTATATTACAGGTAAAGCATGGCGCAGAATAAACATTATGCGAAAACTTAAATTTCATCTGGACAGGAAAAGTCTCGAAATCATATATAATTCGTTTATTCGACCCCTACTAGAGTATGCCGATACCGTTTGGGATAACTGTACCCAATATGAGAAAGACGATATAGAAAAAATCCAAACTGAGGCAGCACGAATAACTACCGGTGCAACGCGACTCGTTTCAATTGAATCGTTATACCAAGAAACATGTTGGGTAACTTTAGATAGTAGGAGAAAACTTCATAAATTGACACTTTTATATAAAATGAAGGAGGGTCTATCGCCCGAATATCTAAGCAACATACTGCCGCCCGAAATTGATAATCCCCGATATAGTCTACGAAATGCCGATGATTTGCAAACAATTAGAACTAGAACAGCTCTCTATTACAACTCCTTTCTCCCGTCAACTATTCGTGAGTGGAACTCTCTTCCAGTAGAAGTGCGTAATGCACCATCTCTTAATTGCTTCAAAAATAAGGTAAAACCAACCATTCACCAGGTCCCAACGTATTATTACGCTGGCCCTAGGTATCTTCAAGTAATCCATACAAGGTTAAGGATGAAATGCAGCGCGCTGAATTTTGATTTGTTCCGGAAAAATATCATCGAATCGCCAAATTGTCAATGTGGACATGTTGAGGATACATCCCATTACTTCTTTCACTGTACTCAATATATTGCACATAGAAACCAGCTTCTAGACACTATTCGAACATACTGTCAACCAACAATGCACACGATACTATTTGGAAACATTCAACTAGACGAAGCTGTGAATGAAGCAATCTTTTCATCAGTTAGACTATACATTCAGAATACTGGCAGATTTACCACCCACCTGTGAGTAGTAAGGGAAGTCCCCTGGCACGTTACGAATACCAGGTCATGGTGGGGCGTGGGACGGGTGTGGCGGGTGTGCGTGTGGATACAGTGTGGCCTCCCCTTCCCCTTTAAATTTGTTTAAACAACATGCGTATCAACCCTTCTCCAGCTGACTACGAGAAGCACCGTCTATCGGTTTGAAGATGTTACAAACGATCACATAATTATGCAACAGGTCTTGGCAGCATATTGGCACTGTCCAACATGGACATCGCCTAGTGTGCTGGTGAGATGTGTTGACTATTCAACTGGCGTGTGGTTTCCTTTTCGTCTGCAGCAGAAGGATGGTTGATGCATTCAGCAACTTACTTTAGTGACATATTTATTTCATATTTACAGTTTATAATGTTTCCCGCCATTTGATTCGGATGCAGGGTGTCGGAGCTATGCAGTTGCGTCGAGGTATATCTCTAATACTAAACTGAAACCGATGACATATATATAACCTACCTTACTGCGGCTGCCTGGTTCCGATCCCGTGCGACTTCTCATCAGGGAGAGGATTTAAATAAGCTAGCTTTCAATCCAATCCCATTTGTATAGTAATATGCGTACCTTAACCTTGACTACAACCATGTATATTATGCAAATAAAATATGTTTAAAGTAACA
>JBEVXV010000826.1:0-20368 GCA_040505915.1 Sedimenticola sp.
CCGTATAGATACAGTACTGCCGTACTGGCAATCCGGGCTGGGCCAATGCGATATCGGTGTAGTAGCGCAGCATCCGTTGCGCCATTGAACGATCATTCCCGTTCTGCAGCTCGATATGGAGGATGAAACGTTCCTGGTCGGTGGTCTCCGCCAGCATGACGACCCCGTACACCCTGACACTCTTTCGACGGCGGTAGCCTGGGTTGAGCTTGCGAAACCCAGGGGGTATTTCACCAAAAGCCTTATCACTGGCGGTATCCCCGGGTTTCGCTCAGCTCAACCCAGGCTACTGGCTACCAAGAGTTGAATCCAGAAAATTGGGAGGGCAGCAAAGAATCTAGAAAAAGTTTGTTCCCCTTTTCCGCAGACCACAAGTACAGAAAAATCGATTACAATGTCAGATGATGGGTCTCCTGTTGTTCCGTTGTTTTGTGAAAAATGGTAATCCCTCCGGGTTAGCAGGCAACTATAAAGCGTGGGTTAGCGCCAAGCAGAATGCAGGTTCATTCGCTGATAGAAAACGCTTTGCTATTTTCTATCTTCAGGGCTACATATACAGGCATTACTAGTGTGTGCAGACTGCACGGGCTGTAAGGTAAAGTGTCGTCTTCGTTGTGTGTCGATACCCGCTCTCAAAGGAGAGGCAGGTGTTTTGGGGAAAATATGGACTGATATTGCTCGTTGTGTCGGCAGAGGGTAGCCTGGGTTGAGCTTGCGAAACCCGGGGGTTATTCCACCAAAACCCTTGCCACTGACCGCATCCCCGGGTTTCGCTCAGCTCAACCCAGGCTACTGGCTTGCGAAACCCGGGGGGTTATTCCACTAAAAGCCTTGCCACTGACCGCATCCCGAGCACTCATGCTGAAATGATGCAATATATCAGGATATGTGTAGCGTTCACCGCGAACAAGTTCGGAGAGTGGGGTCAGGTCTTTCCTTGTGCCTTTTCCATTCAATAGGATTAGACTCGATTGATAATTCTTGCAGCGGTCTCTATTCTCACCACTTATTGAGGTGATTCAATGCGTTTGTCCTGCTTTGTTATCTATGGTCAAGCGGCTGCTGGGGTAGGCTACGATCAATTGAGTCCCATTGATTGAATCATCTACCTGAGCCGATTCAGTGCCCTGTACGCGGTATCGTCATTGCGCTTGTCAACGACAATGACGTACACCGTATCTTCCTCTTCCCGGTAAATAATACGAAACTCGCCTTGATCGATACGCCGGTACTCTATCTGCCCCTTTAACTGAGAAGAGTCATGGGGTTTTGTCTCTCGTTGCAAGCCCAGGATCCGTCGAACAACTTGCCGGTATTGCTTCGCCTGCAGGTTATCAACCGCCTTGACGGCCTGGTTTGATAAAATCAGTTTCTTATCCATTTAATGCTTGTATCCGCGGCTGTTTGTGGTCTAAAGCTGCCAGGTTTGGGCTATCGGGTAAGTAGTGCCATTGTCTCCTGCTCGCTCGCGAAACCGTCGGTCTCCGCTATTTTTGCCCGTATTGCCCACAACATATCTTCAATCTCTTCGAGATGGTCG
Source organism: Sedimenticola sp. (assembly GCA_040505915.1). Taxonomy (GTDB): domain Bacteria; phylum Pseudomonadota; class Gammaproteobacteria; order Chromatiales; family Chromatiaceae; genus Vondammii. The sequence continues at coordinate 1,541 of JBEVXV010000826.1, forward strand.
AAACGGTCTTTAGATATCATCACACCCACTTCGCGACCAGATTTGTTGATTACAACGGGCTCAATAGCCGATGCCGCCAGATACATGCCGAGGTGGTTCTTCAGTTCGGTTGCAGTTACGGTCTTCATTTCCGTCTCCAGTTGTGCCCCGAGGGGGCGGTTTTTTTAAAGAAGAATATTAGCTATATCGTTCATTATATCTATAATAGTCAAATTAGCTAAATCGTACAATATATAGAGGGTGGGGTCCCCACAGGAGGGTACCGTCAGGTGTCGGCTATATCACTATAGGGGTGAATTCGTCCGCGATCATCGCAGGAGGAGAGATGGTGACGGTTTGAATTGGCTTTCAGGCCTGCCTGGATCGCATGAGTTTATGTCGTCTTTACTATTAATGAATGGTAAAAACGCGGCTATCTTTGAGGTGTGGTCTCTGCGGAAAATGGAGGTGTCATGCCAAAAGTCAGTGCAAAAAGATCTGAGTCAGTGGCGGCCAGGCAAAATAGCCGTTTGGGTGGATCTTATACTTTTGATGCGGCTGCGCAGGCACTGCCCGGGGCCCGGGTGCCCAAAAAGAGTTGATCCGGCTCTTCGGTTTCAAGGGGCAGTGGGGGATCGCTGATACTTGAGTTATTATTGCCTACTGTCGCTATTTGTCTGTTTCTCTCCCGATACTTTGCATATAATGCTCTGTTTTGGGTCTGAGTCTGGGTCATGCAGGTCATCCGCGGTCTCCACAATCTGCGTCCCCGCCATCGGGGCTCTGTTGCCACCATTGGTAACTTCGATGGTGTGCACCTTGGTCACCAGGCGGTGTTTGAGCACTTGCGGGAGAAGGGTGGAGAGCTGGGTCTGCCGACAACGGTGATCACTTTCGAGCCCCAGCCGTTGGAGTTTTTTGCCCCGGATCGCGCACCTGCCCGTCTCACTCGGATGCGTGAGAAGCTCCAGGCGCTGAAGGATGCCGGGATAGAGCGTACTGTTTTGCTGGAGTTTGGCCCTAAGTTGGCGGCGATGCCAGCACCCGCCTTTGTCCAGGAGTTGCTGGTTGAGGGGCTGGATGTCCGTTACCTCTTTGTGGGTGACGACTTCCGCTTCGGTCGTGGTCGTGAGGGTGATATCGGGCTGTTGCGTCGGGTAGGTGACCAGCACGGCTTTGGCGTCGAGAATATGAATACCTTTGCCGTCGGCGAGGAGCGGGTGAGCAGTACTCGTATCCGTGAGGCCTTGGCTCAGGGAGATCTGGAGCAGGCTGAACGTAACCTCGGGCGCCCCTACCGGATCTGTGGGCGTATCGCCCATGGTGATGCCCGGGGCCGCACTATCGGTTTTCCCACCGCCAATGTGGATCTGCACCGCAAAGTAAGCCCGCTGGGTGGTGTCTATGCGGTGGAGGTTTTGGGCCTTGAAGAGGGGCCGCTGCCGGGGGTGGCCAATATCGGCAATCGGCCGACGGTAGAGGGGGATGACCGTTATCTCCTTGAAGTACATCTGTTCAATTTTTCGCGCATGATCTACGGAGAGCATGTGCAGGTGGAGTTCCGTAAGAAACTGCGGGATGAGAAGCGCTTCGACTCCTTTGATCAGCTGCGTCAGCAGATCGAACAGGATGCCGAAGCAGCGCAACAATTTTTTTGCAACTTAACTTGAGAAGGCAGTAAGCCGTGGCTGAATATAAAAGTACCCTCAATCTCCCTAAGACCGCCTTTCCGATGAAGGGGAATCTGGCCAATCGCGAGCCATTGATGCTCAAACAGTGGGAGGAGATGAATCTCTACAGAAAGATTCGTGAGGCGTGTGCCGGGCGTCCGAAGTTTATTCTTCATGACGGCCCTCCTTATGCCAACGGCGAGATTCATATCGGTCACGCGGTCAACAAGGTGCTTAAGGATATCATCGTTAAGAGCCGCACCATCGACGGCTTCGACGCCCCCTATGTGCCGGGCTGGGACTGTCACGGCCTGCCGATTGAGCTGCAGGTAGAGAAGAAGGTGGGCAAGCCGGGCCATAAGGTGAGTGCTGCCGAGTTCCGCGTTGCCTGTCGTGAGTATGCCGCCAAGCAGGTGGATAAGCAGCGGATTGATTTCAAGCGCTTGGGTATCATCGGTGACTGGGATAACCCTTACCTCACCATGGATTTTAAGACCGAGGCCAATATCATCCGCGCACTGGGGCGCATCGTCGATAACGGCCATGTCCATAAAGGTTCAAAACCGGTCCACTGGTGTACCGACTGTGGTTCTGCACTGGCGGAAGCCGAGGTAGAGTATAAGGACAAGGAGTCGTTTACCATTGATGTTCGCTTTAAGGTGCTCGATGAGGAGACCTTGATGGCGCGTTGCCACTCGGTGCCCGATGGGCATGGCAGCGGCCCCATCTCTATCGTGATCTGGACCACGACACCCTGGACCCTTCCGGCCAATCAGGCGGTCTGCCTTAACCCATCGCTCGATTACGCCGTGGTGCAAGCTGACGGCCCCCAAGGTAAGGAGCGCATGCTGGTAGCCGAGGGGCTGCTTAAGGAGACCATGGGTCGTTGGGGTATAGAGCACTACAACGTTATCGCCTACGGTCGTGGCGACGCTTTCGAGGGGTTGAAACTACAGCACTGTTTCTATGACCGCGAAGTGCCGGTCATCCTGGGTGAGCACGTTACCCTGGAAGCGGGTACCGGTGCGGTCCATACGGCTCCCGGCCATGGCCTTGATGACTATATCGTTGGTCAGCGCTACGGCCTGCCGGTAGATAATCCGGTAGGTGGCAACGGCTGTTTTGTTGAAGGGACAGCGCTGTTTGCCGGTGAACATGTATTTACCGCCAACGAGAAGGTGATCGAGGTGCTCAAGGCCCACGGTGTACTGGTGCATGAGGCGAGGGTGGCTCACAGTTATCCACACTGCTGGCGCCACATGACACCTATTATCTTCCGCGCTACCCCCCAGTGGTTTATCAGCATGGAGCAGCAGGGGCTGCGCAAGACGGCCATGGAGGAGATTGCCAAGGTCGAGTTCACCCCGGACTGGGGGCGTGCCCGTATCGAGGGCATGGTCGATGGCCGTCCTGACTGGTGTATCTCCCGGCAGCGCACCTGGGGTGTACCCATCGCACTTCTCTTCAACAAGAGTAGCGGTGAGCTGCATCCTGATACCCCCCGCCTCATCGAAGAGGTGGCTAAAAGGGTTGAGCAAGAGGGTATTGAGGCCTGGTTTGCGCTCGAAGTGAAGGATCTTCTCGGTGACGAGGCGGATCAGTATGAGAAAGTACAGGATACCCTCGATGTCTGGTTCGACTCGGGTGTGACTCACCACTCGGTGCTCAGAGAGCGTGAAGATCTGCACTTTCCAGCGGAGCTCTACCTAGAGGGTTCAGACCAGCATCGCGGCTGGTTCCAATCCTCCCTGCTGACTTCGGTGGCGATCAACAACTGCGCCCCCTATGCCGGGGTGCTGACCCACGGCTTTACCGTCGATGCCAAGGGACACAAGATGTCCAAGTCGGTAGGTAATGTAGTGAGCCCGCAGAAAGTGATGAAGGTCCTCGGGGCCGATGTTATTCGCCTGTGGGTGGCGGCTACCGACTACAGTGGTGAGATGACCGTCTCTGACGAAATCCTCAAGCGCACCTCCGATGCCTATCGTCGTATCCGCAACACCAACCGCTTCCTGTTGGCCAATCTCAACGGTTTTGACCCGGCGGTCGACTGCGTGGCGGTGGAAGAGATGGTTGAGTTGGATCGTTGGGCAGTGGATCGTGCGCTGCAACTTCAGCAGGAGATTCAGGAAGCCTACAAGCGTTACCAGTTCCACCTGATCTACCAGAAGCTCCACAACTTCTGTGGTTCGGATATGGGGGGCTTCTATCTCGATATTATCAAAGACCGGCAGTACACCACGCCGGAGAATAGCTTGGTGCGGCGCTCCTGCCAGACGGCGGTCTACCATATCATCGAGGCGATGAGCCGCTGGATGGCTCCGATTCTGAGCTTTACCGCCGAAGAGCTGTGGCGGCAGATGCCCGGTGAGCGGAGTGAGACCCTCTTTACAGAGACCTGGTATGAGGGGCTCTTCGCCCTGGATGAAGGCGATAGCTTTGACCGTGATTTCTGGGCTCAGGTGATGACGGTACGCACATCCGTTGCCAAGCAGCTGGAGGTGCTGCGCAAGGAGGGGGCTATCGGCTCCTCTCTGGATGCGGAGGTTGATCTCTATTGCGACGATGCAGCGCTGGCCATGCTGGAGAAGCTGGGTGATGAGCTGCGCTTTGTGCTTATCACCTCCTATGCCCGCCTCCATCCGTCGAGTGAGAAACCGGCGGTCGCGGTGGCGACAGATGTTGACGGCGTAAGCCTGGTGGCGACTGCCTCGGCGCAGACCAAGTGCGTCCGCTGCTGGCACCACCGCGAAGATGTTGGTAGCAGTGACGCGCACCCCGAACTCTGTGGGCGCTGTGTCGATAACGTTGCGGGTGACGGCGAGAGCCGGGTGTTCGCATAGGGAGCTGCTGATGCTGCGCTGGTTAATACTTTCACTGGTGATTATAGCCCTGGATCAGGCCAGTAAGCAGTTGGCCGAGGCGACTCTGCTCGTCTATGAAACTATCCCGGTGATGCCCTTTTTTAACTTCACCCTCGCCTATAACGAGGGGGCGGCATTCAGCTTCCTCAGCGATCAGGGCGGCTGGCAGCGCTGGCTCTTTTCCGGCCTGGCGGCGGTGGTTACACTGGTATTGATTGGCTGGCTCAGCCGCCTGCGGGATGAGCGGATACTGGCGATCGCTCTATCGCTGGTGATCGGCGGGGCGGTTGGCAACCTCATCGACCGGCTGCTGTTCGGTCACGTTATCGACTTTCTCGATATCTATTACGGGACATGGCACTGGCCCGCATTCAATATTGCCGACTCGGCAATCACCATCGGCGTGCTCTTGCTGCTGCTGGATAGCTTCTTTGAGGGGCGTGGTCAGGCTCCAAGGGAACCTCTGAACAAGTTATGACCGGTTGCCTTGCACTCAGGAGCCGCAATATCGTCGTCCCCTACAAGGTAGCGTCTTACCTTTAAATATTCTTTACCACCTGCTCATCACTGCTATCCAGCAAGGGCGCAGCATCCAAATTACCCGCCTGCATCATAACTGCCACACGTTGTAGTGAGGAGAGAATGAGATTTTGCTCCCACTCTTTCAGTCCCCCAAAATTATCAATGAAGCTCTCTTGCAGTAGTGCTGGTGCCTGTTTAAGCATTAGCTCTCCCGCCTCGGTCAAGTTGATCATTACCTTGCGCTTATCTTCGTGACTTCGCTCACGGGTTACATAGGCTCTCTTTTCCAACCGATCAAGAATTGTAGTGACCGTTGCCTGACTTAAGTTCACCTCGTTCGCAATCTGTCCTGCGGTAACTAGATCGATTCTGGATATTGATTGCATGACTAATAATTGAGGGCCCGTTGAACCAGATTCACGCTCTAACTTCTTAGAGTGCAAATCAATTGCCCTAATGATTTGGCGTAAAGATATGAGAACTTTGTCATGTATTTCCATCGAAAACTGCTGCCTTATGGGTCACTATGGTCAATAAGTATCTGTAATTTACAGCATAAGATGACATCTTTGCTGTTGTATCGCTATAATTGCATAATTATGATTACAGCACTAAACTTTAGTGCTCGAAATAATATGGCGGTAATGGGGCAAAAGATGTCAGAAGAGTGGGTTAAACAAATGCACGATCAGGTGAATACGCTTGAGAGGCTAGAGAAGTACGTTAATATCTCCGATAAAGAGAGAGAGGCTATTAATTCTCAGGACACTAAGTGGGGAACAACCCCCTACTTTGCATCCCTGATGGACCGGGATGACCCAAATTGTCCAATCCGAATGCAGGTGATTCCTTCGTCCAAAGAGCAGGTGAATGAGTTTGGGATGGATGACTACTTGGTCTGGAAAGAGAACAGGGCTACAGATGAAATCCGGCCCGACAGTATTGCCCGCCAGTACCATGATCGTATCGCTTTTACAGTGATAGAGACATGTGGGATCTATTGCCGACACTGTTTCCGTAAAGAGGTGATTGTTGATCAGAACCTGAAGCTACGTTTTGATATTCAAGAGGGGATAGATTGGATTGCAGAACACCCAGAGATTCGAGATGTCCTGATTACCGGTGGAGATCCGCTACTTTTATCCGATGATAAGCTGGAACATTTGATTGCTAAACTTCGCGAAATCCCACATGTTGAAATGATTCGCTTTGGAAGCCGGCTACCGATTGTCTTACCACAACGTATTACCGAAGGATTGAAAAAAGCAATTGGGGGTTTTCACAGAGTCCCTATTTGGCTTAATACACAGTGTAATCACCCCAAAGAGATTACTGAAGAGACAGCAAAAGCCGTTTATGAGTTGATGAGTTGTGGTATCAATGTGGGAAATCAGGCGGTATTGCTGAAAGGGATTAATGATGATGTGGATACCTTCAAAGAACTGCATCTAAAATTACTGAGTGTTCGAATCAAACCCTACTATGTGTTCTATTGTGAACCGGCTCCAGGGATTGATCACTTCCGTACTTCTGTAGAAAAAGGAGCTGAATTAATTCGTGATGCCCTACGTGGACATACTACGGGCCTTGCCCAGCCGATATATGTACTGGCCACCAAAATCGGTAAGATTCCATTAATGCCTGATTACTATATTGTCGATAAAAATGAGAAAGAATATACGCTACGAAATTACAAAGGAGAAACGACTAAAATCCCCAATATCCCTGAGTAAAATCGAATATTGATTGGGATTTCTTCCTCAATACTCAATATTGTAGATGTCCGTCAAGGTCTGCTTCTGGCCGGTTAGCGTTAACAGCAGGTTCTTTGCTGAAGTGTGAGTCCTCAAGGGTGCTATCATCTTCGCCCATAGGCCCATCCAATTGAGGCTACTCACGTAGTCGCAAACCTCTGACCGGAAGTGCCGGGTGTGGATGCGTTGTAAATATCACACAGGTATTCGATTGGTAAAATAATGCCCTGCAGGGGAGGGTAAGCGCCTCTGCTGCTCGCCAATAAAAAGCTTCACCTGTGAAATTTTTTATTGGCGAGGTGATTACCTTCGCTAATCACATCAATATTATATCTATAGTGAGGTAATTAAGTGATATAATCACCTCATGCCTTGGATATGGGAAAATAAAGAGTGGCCTGATTATCAATGTGACGTATCAGAATTTACTGATGACGTTGCAGCTTTTCACCTAAAATCTGAGCGCCTTTATGGACGTATCGAGACTCTTTCTGAAAATTATCAGGCTGATGCTCTGGTAGATCTGATGCTTTCTGAGGCAATCAAAACAAGTGCGATTGAAGGTGAGCTCCTAGACCGTGATTCTGTGCGCTCATCCTTGCTATCTATGATCGGCATAGAAACCACTTCGATATCCCAAGACGAAAGAGCTGAGGGTGCAGCCGCACTTATGGTTGATGTAAGGAAGAATTGGGATCATCCACTTACCAATGAACTGTTGGGCCAGTGGCAGAGTTGCGTAATTGCAGACCAGCTGACCAGTTCAATCATGCGCGGGGCTTATCGTAATACACCAGAGCCCATGCAGATTGTCAGCGGACGTATTGGTAAATATACCGTTCACTATGAAGCGCCTCCAGCTGCTTGTGTACCGAAAGAGATGGCTTGGTTCCTCGATTGGTATAACACGACTAGCCCAATTACAGGGGATGGCTCATTGCCTGGCCCTGTCAGGGCGGCTATCGCCCATGCCTGGTTTGAAAACATACACCCTTTTGATGATGGCAATGGTCGTGTGGGCCGAGCTGTAGCTGATCATGCGCTTTCTCAATCCCTCGGTTATCCAAGTATGGCTTGCCTTTCTACCGCTATTGAGAGCGACAAGAAGGTTTACTACGCAGAGCTTGAAAAAGTCGGGAAAGGTGGACTTGATATTAGCCCATGGATTGCCTATTTCACCGGAGCAGTTAACAAGGCCCAGGATATTGCGAAACTAGAGGTTGATTTTGTCCTTGGAAAAACCCGCTTCTATGACAAGTTCGACAGACAACTCAACGAACGCCAAGCTAAAGTAGTAGCTCGCGTGTTTGCTGAAGGAACGAAAGGTTTCGAGGGCGGATTAACGACAAAAAAGTACCATGCAATCACAAAATGTTCTTCAGCTACAGCTAGTCGAGATTTATCTGATTTAGTGGAGAAGGGAATTATTGTTCAGCTATCAGGCGGCGGGCGCTCTACACGCTATAAGCTGTCTGCTGTAGCGCCAGTAGTGTTTCCCGGGTGGAACCGTGACAACCGCTGACCTCCATGGCGGTCAGCGGTTGAAAATAAATCTGTCCCGTTTTTCTGGGAATATTTTTGACTTTATGGGTTGGAATTCATATCCTTAATTTTTGGCCGTTAAGAGACTCATGCTGCTCAAGCGGTCTATAGTAAAAATGACATCTGCTATAGGATCAAATCCAAGCTGGTATTACCCGGCAAACTTGCCTTTTTCATATGTATCATCAGTGAATTACACCAGTTTCACAGGCCAAGCCGGGCTGTACTCTCCTCTTTTTGCTCAGAAAGAAGCTGATAAAACCGCTCCCAGTTAAATGCCGGGCCGGGATCTGTTTTGCGTCCTGGGGCTATGTCGCTGTGGCCGGTGATGCGTTGGGGGGTGATGGCGGGGTAGATTGTTATGACCTGGCGGGTGACTTCAGCCAGCACCTGGTACTGCTCGTCGCTATAGGGGATCTCATCAGCGCCCTCCAGTTCGATGCCGATGGCAAAGTCGTTGCAACGCTCCCTGTGGCCAAAGCAGGAGGTTCCGGCGTGCCAGGCGCGCTGGTGGAGTGGGACGTACTGGATCAGCTCACCGTCGCGGCGGATCAACAGGTGGGCTGAGACCGGCAGCGGGTGGATGGCCTCAAAATAGGGGTGGGCACTCGGGTCGAGCCGATTGAGGAAGAGGTCGTTGATCCAGGGGCCGCCGAACTCATTAGGCGGCAGGCTGATATTGTGTATCACCAGCAGATCCACGTCACACCCAGATGGGCGTTCGTCCCTATTGGGTGAGAGGCACTGCCGTGCCGAGGGCAGCGTGCCTCTGTGGTCGGGTCTCATTGCTTTCGCAGCCCCTTGACCACCATATCGGTGTAGCTGACGATGCCGAGCACCTCTCCACTTTTGGTTACGGGTGCACGGGAGAGGTCGTAGCGAGCAAAGAGACGTGCGCAGTAGCGGATATCCATATCGGGGTCTACCGTAATCACCGGCTTGGACATGATTTCGTAGATGTTGATGCGCTTAGGCTCCCGATCTTTTGCTAACACCTTGCGGGCGATATCGGAGAGCATCACCAAACCGTATTCGTCGTGCTCGTGGCGTTTGTTTACCACCAGGGTCTTGGTTTCAACGTGAACCATCTTTTCCAGGGCGGAGGCGACGGTGTCCATACCATCCACCCGATCAAAATGGGTTTTCATTACATCGCGGACACGAATGATATTTCGTTCGCTCATAGCTCCTCCTCTACTACGCTGGTCAGTTCTTCAATTTGATGACTGACGCCGACAGCATCTTCCACATCGATCTGGAAGGCGATGCCGGTGCCGGGTTTTACATCGAACTCTCCCACTTTGGCAATGGTTTCAAGAATCGAGCGGCAGAGGTGTTCTTCAACCAGTAACAGTACCATGTCACGCTGGATCTCCAGATTGAGTCCGAAGAAGGTTTTATTCTTCTGTACCCCCTCACCCCGGGCCTGGTTGATCACGGTAGAGCCGGTGGCCCCGGCATCTCTCGCTGCTTCAAGTACGGCATTGGTTTTGCTGTCTTCGATAAGGGTGACAATTAGTTTAAAGTGCATTAGGTCTCCTCCAGTGGGTCTGGTCGGGGTTTTCTATTACGTTTCGTATTGCGTTTGGCGAGCCATTCACTGAGTTGCGCGTAGCCCATGACGCTCATGATGGGGAATAGACTGGCGAAGGCGATCAGGCCAAAACCGTCAATTATCGGATTACGTCCGGGAATATTGCTGGCGAGCCCAAGGCCAAGGGCGGCGACTAAAGGGACAGTTACCGTTGAGGTGGTAACGCCACCAGAGTCGTAGGCGAGGGCGATGATTGGTTTTGGGCAGAAGAGGGTCTGAAAAATCACCACCAGATAGCCGGTGATGATGTAGTAGTGCAGCGGCGTGCCGGTGACGATGCGGTAGGCCCCGAGTGAGATACCGATAGCAACACCGATGGCGACGGCGATACGCAGACCCCAGGTGCCAACGGCACCACCCGAGACCTGGTTCGCTTTGATCGCCACCGCGATCAGTGACGGCTCTGCGATGGTGGTGGCGAACCCGATGGCAAAAGCGAAGAGGTAGACCCACAGATAGTGCTGCCAGTTGTTGGATATCTCCTGGGCTGTCTGCTGGATACCGAGAAACTCTGGCGCAGTGAGCTGCTCTGCCATCAGTTTGCCGAGGGGGAATAGCGCCTGCTCCAACCCCTGAAGAAAGAAGGCGAGGCCGAGAAGGACGAAGCCGAAGCCGATCAGAACCTGGCTCAGGTTTGCCATCTTTTTGCGCAGCACAAAGAGCTGGAAACCGAAGAGAATGCCCGCGATCGGCAGTACATCCGCAATGGTGGCAAGCAGTGTCTGGAAAAAGTCGGTCAACCAATTGATCATCCTAGAATCCGCAGTTGGACGGCGTGAAGTGTGCGTTTGGGGTGGCGCAGGGCAAGGCACAACGACGCGGAATAGTTATTCTATTCCAAGGAGTTGTAACGCAGCCATGTGCCACCCCAAACGTGCAATTCACATCGTAGCGTGACTTACCCCGTAGGTGAAATGGTAAGTCGAAGTCAATGGTATTCATATCAGTAAGTTAGCTTCAGAATGGGGCGGTCAACTGCGGAATCTAGGATCATAGAAGCATCCCGTAAGCCATGACGAAGATCATCGGTGTGAGGGAAGCAAAGGCGATAAGGCCGAAGCCATCGGTCATCGGATTACGCCCACGGATACTGGTGGCGAGGCCGACACCGAGGGCGGTGACCAGGGGTACGGTGATGGTGGAGGTGGTGACGCCACCGGAGTCGTAGGCGATACCGATAATTTCTGCCGGGGCGAAAGCCGTCATGATGACGATGCCAGCATAGCCACCGATGATCAGGTACTGCACCGGCCACCCCTTGATGATGCGCAGCACACCAATGACGATGGCGAGGCCGACAGAGACTGCGACAGTCATGCGCAGGCCATCGGCATAACTCTGTCTCGAAGTCGCTGTATCCACTATCAGTCCGCCGGTGGCGGCGACCCGTCCGGCCTCATCCGCCACCGCAATCAGTGCTGGTTCCGCTATCGTGGTGCCGAAACCGAGGGCGAAGGCGAACAGCAGCAACCAGAAGAGGCTGCCTTTAGTAGCAAAGTCATGAGCCATCGACTCACCGATCGGAAATAGCCCCATCTTCAGTCCATGGACAAAGAGGGTTAGTCCGATCACCACCTCCAGTGTGCCGACGAGCAGACCCAGTATGTCGGGGATGGGCTGTTGAAAAACCAGTAGCTGAAAGAAGGCGATGACCCCGACAATGGGGGTCAGGTCACGGATACTCTCCAGCATCGCTCTTCCAAGGTGGCGATTCAGTATTTTCATCAATGTTTACAGTTCAGTGCACTGGCATTGCATAACTTTTTGCTGTCTCTCCTTACCCTTTCCAGGGGTCTTGAAATCTACCACAATAACGGCCATCAGCTTAACAATACCAAGTCAGATATGACATCATAATTACACAGGTTTCAGCGTTCATTTCAGTTTCTCAGTTGGTTATAGTCGCTTGATCCCCCTTTTTTGCAGTGAGAGCTGGATCGGTTTTTTTCTCGCTGTCAATACCTCCGGGGTAGTTTGTGACGCAGATCACAACAGCCGGTCTCTGTTACATCCATAATTCATCCTAAAGATGGAAGGTAATTATTCAGTGGCCCTGCTACGAGGCTATTTTTACCAGAGGTTCGAGCCCCATGTAGTGAGAACTGGATCAACTTTTTTCTCGCTGCCAATATCTTCGGGGTAGTCTGTGAGGTAGGTCACGGCAGTCAGAACTTGTTACATCCATAATCTACCCAACGTCGGAAAAACATAACGTGAGTTCCAATCCACTAAGCCAAGATAGGCAAGACGATGGCAGCAACCAATAACATTATCGCGTTTGGAATACAGCAGGAAGCAGAGGCCACAGTCTCTTTTAAGGAAGAGTATAGAGGCAGTGTTGCCGGCTGCCGACAAGTTATTCTCAAGCTGCTTCCCAAGCAGATGGAAGTTTTTTTTCAGCAGTTGGACGATACGCTCTATAGTCAAGCCGACAGGGCTGAGAACAACCATCGTCAATCCGTCTACTTCGATGCCATGCGCGAGCTGCGTCGCCAACGTGATCCGATCGAAAACCATTTCAATCAGCGCCTTCTCGAAGCCTATGATATTTTTTGGTGCCAGGGCACCGCTGTTACGACGCTGGACAGCGGTGGAGGCCTGCCTCTCGATAGTATTGCGCTGGTGGATAATCAGGATCTGGAAGAGGGGCTCGCCGTCAGCAGTATGATTTCTAAAGGCGAGAGTAGCTATTATCGTGAACTCTACGCACTTGATAGGCGCTTCAGTTATGTGCTCAATGATCTTGAGGTCTCAGGTGAGGCCAATCCACTATCACCGGCAAATATATGTAAAATTTTCAGTAGCGCAATAAGTAGTCTGCCTGTGGATCTTCAGGTGAAGCTGGTCGTCTATAAGCAGTTTGAACTGGAGGTTGTAGGTAAGCTGGAGCTGCTCTACGACGAGGTAAACAGTGCCCTGGCCAGGGCCGGTGTCCTACCACAAATCAAGCATGGGCTGCGCCCAAATCCTGGTGGTTCGACAGATAAGGCCAGCGGGAATGAGCAGCCACAGACAGAGGTGCCGGTAGCCCCTGCCGATGCAGCGGCAATCGCCAAGCAGGGTGAGCTGTTCGGCACACTGCAACAGCTACTGGAGCAGCACCGGGTTAGTACCGGTGGCGGAGTACAAATTCCCGCCTCACAGTTGCAGGTTGTCGAAACCAACGATGTTCTCTCAGCGCTCACTGCCCTGCAACAGAATGGACCGTCTGCCGATGAGGTGAGAGGTGGCCTGTTTCAGGTGCTGGGTGTCGATAAGGAGGGCAAGAGCGGCAAGGCGATTAATCAGCCCGATGAAGATGCCCTCGATGTTATCTCCATGCTATTTGAATTTATTCTCGATGATCCAGGGCTGGCCGATGGGATGAGGGCGTTGCTGGCACGTCTGCAGATCCCGATGCTGAAGGTGGCTATTCTCGATAAGAGCTTCTTTAGCAAGAAAGAGCATCCGGCGCGACGGCTGCTTAACTCACTGGCACAGTCCGCTGTGGGCTGGAGTGAAGATGCTGGTCGTAGTAATGGTGGGCTCTACAGCCAGATCGAATCAGTGGTAGGTAGGATTCTCTCTGACTTCAGTGATAACCTCACAATTTTTGATGAGTTGAATCAGCAGTTTGCTACCTTCTCGGCACAACATCAGCGTGGTGCTCAGGTGATGGAGCGGCGCACCTCACAAGTCACCCAAGGCAAGGAGCAGCTACTCCAGGTCAAGAAAAGTGTTCAGAAGCTGATTGCCGACGCACTGGCAGGTCGCGATCAAGTGCCGGAAGTGGCAATGACACTCATTCAGGATGGCTGGAAAGATGTGCTACAACTGATAAAACTACGCCAAGGCACTGAGAGTGAGGCGTGGAGTGATGCGGTACAGGTGATGGAGCGTCTGCTCTGGAGTGTTGAACCCAAAAAGGATAAGGGCGAGCAGCAGTTACTACTGAAAACGATACCTCAACTACTGAAAGGATTACGCGCCGGGCTTGGTGGCATCTCCTATGATCAGCACAAAATGACCCGCCTGTTCAAGGGGCTACAGGTGTGTCATGTCAACTGCCTGCGTGGTACACGGCTACAGGTGAAAATGGTTGAAGCAAAGTGTGTGGAAACGAATGTGGAGAGTGAGGCGGGGGAGCCGTTCTCTGAGGAGATCGTGCTGGAGAGTGGTGGTGAGGTTATGGCTGTTGAGAAGGATGAGTTCTATGAAGCGGCCGCCGCCCTTGAAATTGGGACTTGGCTGGAGCTGAACGATGACCGCAGCGGTGACCGCCGGGTGAAACTCTCTTGGCGAAGTGATGCCACAGACCGCTGCCTTTTCGTCAACCACAAGGGTGTGAAGGTCGAGGAGATATCTCTGCGTGGGCTTGCTATCTGGTTCAGGTGTGGTCGGGCGAAGGTGATTGAAGAGGTGGCTGCTCCGTTGATGGACCGTGCGCTCGGTGCGATGCTGAAGGTGCTGAAAAAGGGTCAACCTGCCAAAATATCGAATGCCTGAACAGAACTGAGTTCTGTTTATTCTGCCCCCGCAGATTGTCGGGGGCTTTTTTTTGCCTGCAGCAGAGTGCGGATAACAGGTACAATCACCTCTCAGTATCGATTTAAGCGATTGAGGAGATGTAATGAGTGAAAAAATGACCGATTCAGGTCTAAAGTATGAAGACTTAGTTGACGGTGAGGGTGAGGTAGCGGCTGCAGGGCGCAGGGTGCTGGTGCACTACACCGGCTGGCTTACCAATGGTGAAAAGTTCGACTCCAGCCTTGATCGCAACTCACCATTTAACTTCAACCTGGGGGCGGGGCAGGTGATCCGTGGCTGGGATGAAGGTGTTCAGGGGATGAAGCCGGGGGGTAAGCGCAAGCTGACTATTCCACCACAACTGGGCTATGGTGCGGCCGGTGCTGGTGGCGTAATACCTCCAAATGCCACTCTGGTATTTGAAGTCGAGTTGTTGGAGCTTCTTTGAATCAGCCGTCAATGGATGGAATTACGCAGCAGGTGCGTCTCGCACTGGATGAGGATGTTGGGTCGGGAGACCGTACCGCCGCCCTGATTCCCGCTGACAGCCGCTCACGGGTGGAAGTGATCTGCCGCGAAGCGGCGGTCCTCTGTGGTAGCGCCTGGTTTGATGAGGTGTTTCGTCAGCTCAATCCGGAAATTCTTATCGAGTGGTCGGGGGCGGATGGTGATCGGGTAGAGGCGGGGAGTGTTATCTGCCATCTGCAAGGTGAAACCCGGGCGCTTCTTACCGGTGAGCGGGCTGCCCTCAACTACCTGCAGACACTGTCGGCGACGGCGACTCAGGCCCAACACTATGCTGATGCGGTGGCCGGTACCGGCACCCGTATCCTCGATACTCGCAAAACCTTGCCGGGTTTGAGACTGCAGCAGAAGTATGCGGTGTTGTGCGGTGGTTGCCATAATCATCGCGTTGGCCTCTATGATGCCATTTTGATCAAAGAGAACCACATCCGCGCTGCGGGCTCGGTGATGGCAGCGGTCGAGACGGCACTCGTCGCAGCACCTGATATCGAGGTGGAGGTAGAGGTAGAGAGTCTAAGTGAGCTGCAGCAGGCGCTTGATGCCGGAGCCAAACGGGTACTGCTGGATAACTTCAGCCTGGATCAGTTGCGCGAGGCGGTGGCCCTGTCAGCAGGGCGTGCCCGGCTGGAGGCTTCAGGTGGAGTCAGTTTGGAGAGTGTCAGAGCGATTGCCGAGACCGGGGTGGATGATATTTCGGTAGGTGCACTGACAAAGAATTTGAAAGCGATTGACCTGTCGATGCTATTTTTGGAGTGAGAAATTGCTGCCTAAATCAGGCCTTGATATCGAGGAGGGAACCAATGGTCTCGTTTGCTGCCTTAAAGGCTTTGATGGATGCGGCGACATGATGGCCGCTCTGGTGCAGTTCGACCATCGACCTCACCATATCCTTGCCAGCAATTCTGCCGGAGAGTGCGCGGGCACTCGCGATCTCGGCGGTGCTGCGTCGCATCCCCTGAAGGCCGCGTTGTATGCCTTGTAGTGCTGCGCCAGTGATTGAGTTGATTGCCATCGCTTGTCTCAGTTCCATGCCCACCTAATATAGGTATATGTACTATTTGGCATATTGCCAAGGTGTCATTGAACAAAATGCGATGGAGCGCAAATTAGCAGTGATAATAGTTATTTAAAGCTTAAGAATGTAACTTCTCAAAAAGTCTGTGCCATAGGGGTGCAGTAACACCTTTTCAGGAGACGCGGTGAATAGATCCCTGTACGCTCACAGCAGCATCCCGGCAGCTGTACGTCCTGAAAAGGTGTCACTGCACCCACCTGAAAGTTATCCATCTGCACTGGGTTATTGAGAAGTTACTTAAGAATGTTGTTTTTATTTGCATAGTGGGCGTTTCAAAAAACGCTCTTGAAAGGAGGTTTAACATTTTGAAAAATAAAAGTATTGTTGGATTTATTGCGCTGTTTGGCGCATTTGCGTCAGCCCAGGCGGCAGAGTATGACACCTTGGAGCAGCGACTCGGCTACACCATGGGCTTTCAGTATGGTCAGGTGATGAAATCTCAGGGCGTTGTTGTCGACAGCAGCGCTTTTGCAGCGGCACTCAGTGATGTGCTGGAAGGAAAACAGCCGCAGATGAGCATAGAAGCGATGAACGCCTCCTTGGGCGAGGCCAAAAGTAAACTGCTGACGGCCAAAAAAGCCCAGGCGGGTCAGGCGCTCGAGAGTGGCAAGCGTTTTCTAGATGAGAACAGAGGCAAAGAAGGCGTGGTTACACTACCCAGTGGACTACAGTATCTGGAGTTGACGGCGGGTAAAGGTGAGTCACCCAAAATGAGTGACAAGGTTACTGTTCACTACGAGGGTAAACTCACCAATGGAGAGGTGTTCGACAGCTCTCATCGCCGTGGTAAACCCGCCACCTTCCCTCTGGGGGGTGTAATCCCTGGCTTCCGCGAAGCGCTTAGCCTGATGAAGCCGGGTGGTAAGTGGCAGGTTTTTATCCCCTCTGAACTGGGTTATGGCCAGTCAGGAGCGCCTGGCTCAATCGGCCCCAACGAAGTGCTTATCTTTGACCTGGAGCTGATCTCCATTGAAGAGAAGCAGACTGCTGCAAAGAAGTAAGCAGGCAAAGGACTTCGAGAAAAGTCCTGTCTGTGTGCAGCCGGTTTACTAAAACGGTTCTATTTTTGACCAAGGAAAACCACCTCGATCTTTAGTTTGAGGTGGTTTTTATGTAACTATTCAGCTGGGTTTTGGGTCGTAGTCGATTGCGGTGATATTGTGGGTAAATGTACTGATTTTCTTCGCAATGCTCCGCTCCCGGCTCATGCTCCTTACCCACATCCATGTGTACAATCGATTCTGACCCCTGGTAAAAATAGCCTCGTAACAGGGGCCACTGAATAGTTACTTTTTTATTAAGTCAATCAATAAGATGTAGTAGTATGTATAACAGCCTATAGTATGAGCATCTACTGAATAGTTACAAGTTATGTTTTTCTTACATTCAAAGAGTAGCTTGGTTATTTGTCATAAATACATATTCTATATGAACTGCCAAGGCTATCCACTGTTCGCGTACTTGATATGGAAAGCCTATGATCATCTGGGTAACCGTCTCCCTCATGTCATTCTTGCTTACTGAGAAATGAGAATTTTACTATTTTGAACTAAATATCAGGTTGTCATGTTCTCTCTATGTGCTACAGTTAATGAAATAAAAAATGGAACGTGGAGTTGCTGTGTCACAGTCAATACATGATGCGAGAGCTTTTCTGTGTGCAGTCATGCAGGAATATTGGAAGCTATCTCGTAAACAAATATCCAGTCGCTCACGAAGAGAAATACGCCCCTTGTTTATCGAGGTTGGTAAGATTGCCTTGCTCTCAGATCAAAAGCACAAAGAAGCAGTTCAGTTGGCTGCAATGTATGCAGATATTGAACTACTTGAGGCAGCCTATCAGGTTGGTGAACTCTATACAAAGCTCTTGCCCAAGGAGTATCGCTCAGCCCATGGCATATATTTTACACCACCATCCTTAACGCTTAGGCTACTGGATAATGCAGAATCTGCTGGAATTAATTGGACTGTTTCATCGGTAATTGATCCTGCATGTGGTGGTGGGGCATTTCTAGCGCCTGTAGCCTTGAGAATGAAAGAGGCATTAAGAAGAAGTGGATGCACTCCTGCTGAAATTGTCAGGCATATATCTAGTAATCTTGCAGGGCAGGAAATCGATCCATTTTCCGCCTGGTTCTCTCAGGTCTTTATAGATTTGGCTCTGCTGGATGAATGTGTAAAAACGAAGCTTGAAATGCCGGTTCTGGTTAGAATTACGGATTCTTTATCGGAGTCGGTAGCAAAAACATTTGATCTCGTTGTTGGAAATCCTCCTTATTCAAAGGTCAAATTGACAAGCGATATTAGGGAGAAATTTTCGCGTTCAATTTACGGACATGTAAATTTGTATGGCCTGTTTACGGATAAAGCACTTTCTCTTCTAAACCGGAATGGTATTCTTGCTTATGTTACACCAACATCCTTTCTTGCTGGGCAATATTTTAAGAACCTTCGACTACTATTATCTGAAGAAACCGCACCGGTCTGTATGGATTTTGTTGAAGCACGATCAGGTGTGTTTGAGAACGTTCTTCAGGAAACATTACTGACTGTATTTAGAAAAAATTGTGACTCAATGTGGGGACGGTCATCATCTGTAATAATCACCGAGAGTCGTCTTGTTAACATTGTGGAGAATGGGCGATTCAACATTCAGCGAGGTGAATCTTCTCCATGGATGATACCTCGTTCACCACAACAAGCGGATATTTTGGAAAATGCCACAAGGAATTATTCACGGTTAACGGATTATGGCTACAAAGTTAGCACTGGCCCCTTGGTTTGGAATCGGCACAAA
>JBEVXV010000827.1:0-6640 GCA_040505915.1 Sedimenticola sp.
TGTACCTGACTGGATTCAGTCTGTGTTGGCGTTGGTGCTGCTTGCCTACCATATTGGACCGCAAACACCTGGCTTCTATCTTCGTAGTTTTCCGCCGACATTGCAATCTCGCGGCTGCGCCAGTCCTTTCCAAACGTGGCTTGTCGAGTGTGTTGGTATATACGTACCTCATCCATGGCTTCTTCCATCGTCGCAGATTTAGCCATACACACATGGTGACCCGCCATACTGTCATGGAGACCCTGACAGAAGCGTGAAATGGCCTGCTGGTTTGAATAGAATTCTGGCAAATCAGCGAAAGCTCTTGTGGCCATAGTCAGTACTCTGTCTGCCCAATCTTCGATAGGTTCTGTCTTAGTCTGCGTCGCTTGGTTGAACTTAGCCTGCGCGGATGCGGGCAGTTCCACCGAAGCGCTCCTCCAACATGTGAAGCAGTTGTCGGTATGCGATAGTGGGGTTGCGCTCTAGCAGCGAGGCACAGAAATCACTGGCTTTCCCAACTAGGCACCAGCACACACTGTCGAGACACCACTGGTCAGCGGTCCAGCTGCAAGATTGTGAATACCTAGTGAATTTTTGTTTGAAAGCAAACCAATTGGACTTACCGTCATATTGTAGGCTCTTTGGCAGCGAGTTCAGGAACTGGGGCCCTCTGTGTCGCCTTGTATGAGGCACGCCTCCATGGCCCTCATCATCACTGTCCGAATCCCCACGAAACATGTAGCGGTGCTGGTCTATCATGGGGTGATGTGTGACTTTAGGCTCGCGTGGACTCGGTCTCGGTTGGTCCACTCGAGGATGTTCTTGTATGATATTGGGAAATATCATACCAGACGGTGTCTTCACCTTGACGTCCCCAGGGGGAGGACGCATGACCTGGTCAAACGTGACTTCAGATCGAGCATCCCGTGGCCACCTACCTGCGCTGTCACTGCTGGCTGCGTCAAGCTGTTTCTCATCTGTCGCAGATGTCTGTTGCTCTGCATCGGCTTGTAGCTTCGATGCAAAGTCGTCGGCGTCATATGCGTATTTTTCGTTGATTGAGAAGTCCAACCGCATCATGACGTCATTGGGTAGCCTCTGACGCAACAACAAATTTAAAAAATCTGGCGTCATGTTCCCTCTGGACGCTCGCAATTCCACAATCGCGACGGCAATACTGGGGCCAATTCCCGGAACTGTCATCAACTCGTCCCTTGTGGCGAAGTTGACAAAAATGGACTCTGTCCCGCTTTCAGCCATTGTTTAGATTGTACGGATGTCGAAGAAAATAAAAAATAAAAATTTTATTTGTCAGGATCTGAGTTGAGCACGTCTGATTTCCACGTGAGATTTTCAATCACAATTTACTTCCAAATTGTTGAAAATTCAGAGGAGCGGTTCTTACAAACTTCACTTCTGATACCAATGAAGTGTTCCTATCACTTACCAATATAATCTGATGCGTAGATATCGTTTAATCCGTGTTGAATCTGCTACCACAGAATGTGTGTGCCGATTGTCAAGATGGAAGCCACTAGAACATCACGTGGTACCATATTTCCCGCCGTTGTGACGTCACTCTTCGTGTCACTTCGGCCCCTAGTGGATTCGTCCACACATCCACTATACTCCTCCCCACTTTATCGAAAAGGAGGGAACCTCATCGTCTTGTTCGTGATCTGTATTATTCATTTTTGGCAGTCCACCCGCCATTTGTGGCAGGAGGATAACCGTCATATACACTCCGTAATTGATGGTCCACCCACCATTTGTGGCAGGCGGATAGCTGTTGTCCACTCCTCCCACTAGTTTTACAGCAGGGGGAGTAATTGTCTGTTCAGCTGGAGGATATCCTGTAATGCACTTCTGTGCCGTCAAACTCCATCTCATTCATTGCTGTGGTCCCTAATGTCTCACCCCCACATCTTGTAGCAGGGGAGATAACATAACCAAGTCAAAAGTTCCATGATAATCGCTGAACATGACTACCAGAAAAATATCCATTGCAAGTGCGGTTTTATTGCACCTGCTCATTCCTGTCATGGAAGACGGTCCAAACTCGACTTCCCAGCTGGCCCTAGCGTTCCAGCAGCCCGTAGAGCTGTCGGGTGTTCCTTAATGTTTGCCGGAGCAACTCATCCCATGGCTGGCCCCTCTTCTTCGCTACCAGCGCTCCTACCATCCCAATTAATGCTGGTGTCGTCCATCTCTTGCCAGCCATGCGGAAGTATGGGGCATCGGTCTCCAGTAGGATCTTGTCTTCTGGTATCCTACGAAGAGCCTCAATGCTTGCGGCATTGAAGGAGGACACCATCGAGGTGAATCCGAAATGGGTATTTGGGAATTCTGTGAGCCAACGCTGCACTACCTCGGTTGAGCCATTAAAACAGTGCAGGTGTATGCGTTGGCCCACTGGCACGGTCCCCTTCAGCTGGAAAAGCAGCTGCATGTAACAGCCGTCTGGCTGCCCGCTGCTCGGCCCCCTGCAGTGAAGGACGAGGACGTGGTTCGCGCTGAGATGATGTAGTGCCCTGTCGAGGACTATGTGCTGAACAGCCCAGCTCTCGTCGGTGGAGTAATCGAGCCCCACCTCACCCAAAGCGGTTACCCCAGGCAAGGCGAGACAGTCCTCGAAGGATGTCCAATCCGCTTCCCTGTAAGTAGCCCCCTTCTTGGGATGTAGGCCAATGGCGACTCCAAGTCCCGCCTCAGCCAGCGTTGCCACTTCCTCCCTAGTGGGGTACGTGGGAGGGTCGCAGAAGACAGCTACTCCCGTCACCACGTTCACTGTCTCGTGTGGGGTTGCGGTGGCCGCTCGCATGACATCTTCCCATGACGCATTCGGGAGGTGCATCTTCTCGCGGACTCTGTCCAGATGGAAATGACTGTCGGCCGCCTTTGGGGCAGCCACCTCCCGCCTACTAAATCCCTCCATGGGTCCCAACGGGTACTGCTGGTATATGCTACCCAGGTCTTTTGGTCCCAGGCACGCCAGCAACAGCATCAGGATTCTCCAGTGGACCATCACTGCCGGCGAGTTGATAGGTGCCGTGGTGAACGTCTCTGGAATCTCCAGGCCCAGCACGCCGCAAACAGCAGATATGGCCTCCTTCTGGTGTTTTCCTATGGTGATTTCACCCGACGTGATGTGGTGGAGATTATCCACAAACCCGGCCAGGCTGTCAAGGTCATTTAACGTTCCCAGTATCCGGCTCGAGCATATTGTCAACAAACTGATACGCCTCCGGGTGATCTCCTCCGTGGTTACAAGTTCCTCGTCGAAGATGCCGGGTAGATGGGCTGAAAAGGCGTGGGCACGGCACAATGGCTCCTGGCAGTTTCGGAAAGGGCATTTCACTGAATGGCCCACGCAACTCAGGGTTACCTCTGCACGAGGATCCGCCTCGGGGTTCCGTGTGTGCTGGTAAACAGTCCTTTTGATACCCTCTTCCACCCGAGGAATCTTAGAAGGTCCGGGTTCCTTTCTACTTGTCCGGAGTTTCTCCAGCCTCTGTCTCGCATCAGGTGCCTGCACCGGACTCGCACGACGCTTCGGGCTTGGGTATGATCTCTTTCCGATTGATCGCCCCGACTTGCCCCAACTCTCCCCCCGTGTCGGCTGTGTTCTGCAGGGACTTCGTCCCCGCCGCTCTCTCCACTGACGTGAAGGCCGGTCCCGTTCAGGTGAGTCGTTACCTCTCCGCAGCTTGCCTTCACCACGTGACGAATCACTGGCGGGCAACTGCCGCGGAGACCTACGAGGGCTCGTCGGACTTGGCATCCTGAGGCTAACTGGTGCCTGCACGGGCACGCGACTCGGGTTTTTTGGCCCTTGCCGCACTGGTGTCTCCTCTGTAGCCCCACTATCCCGTCGCACCGGTTCCTGTATGGTAGGCACTGGCCTTGGTGACTGCTCTGGGGAAGACTGCAGGAGCGCTTCCTCCGCATCAACAGTTAGCACCAGCTCATCGTCTATTGGGCCAGCATCGGTGTCCATGGGCGAACCTGCCGAGGTTGATGGCGCAGGAGAACTGATGGCGGTGCTCGCCTGCTTCACAGGTGGCGGATTTCTGAGCTCAGTCCTCACCACCTCTATGGTTGGGTCCTTTCGCAACCTGACGTCGCGGTATGGTGACGTTGTGTCCCTCGGCATCGTACTTGGTGCCTTACTCCGCCGACGAAGCGGACAGATGTTCTGGTCGATCCACTTCTCAGTTTGGAAGTCGAGTCTGTCAGCCTCGCGCGCCACGTCCCTAATCCACGCGTTGTTGTTGTTTCTCCGTGCCACCCCCACTTGTCCCAAAAGTGCTTCATCCCGCTTCTCCCGGGGTGTCTTGCAGCAGATCAGGCTGCTGATCAGGTCCCTCGCCTTCCACAGGCGGCGGTTATGGGTGTCGTCCAGGACTTCCCGGATCGTTCGAGGATACTTCTCGGACTCCATACTCTGAAAGTAGAAGACGGGGAGCAAGGTGTGAGTGTTTGCACTTTGCGTGACCTACTGTCGACATGCAGGACAATAGTACTTGTTTATGAGTAATGCATCTGAGGCTGTAACGTCCACGCACGATCCATGGAACCACTCGTCACACGCGTCGCATTCAATCATAAACCGGCCCTGCCATGGCGACCTGCAAATGCAATATGGCTTGTCGTCTTCCACCTGCAAATCAGCTGATGTTTCCGGGTTCTTTAACCAGGTCTCAATCCACTCGGGATACTTCCGGTTTTTGCAGGGTTTAATCCTGTCGTGGTTCGCTACAAATAAAGATTTGCGCAACCTCACTCGGAACAGTGATGCAGAGATCTTCTCAACGATGACAGCTGGGCCCTTCCATGGGGAAGATAGCTTCTTGCATTTCCCCTTAATCGAAGCCGTGTCGAGCAGGTAGACAACATCCCCCACCGCATACGTCCGTTGTAGGAGCCGGATGTCATAATCGCGCTTCATTCGCCGCAACGACGTCTTCAATGTGTCACGTGCCACGTTGTGTGCTGCTCGGATGTTCTTCATGAGTGTAGCCACATACTGATCTGCGCTCAGCGGCTCATCCACTGCCTGTGGGAACATCAGGTAGGCCGGGGAATTGACTTCACGACCCAGCATCAGCTTGTTCGGTGTAAAGCCCGTGTTGCGGTTAACACAGCCTCTAAGCGCCCCCGCAATTTGTTGCAGGTGCCGATCCCACTGGTCTTGGGCATCCCCGATGTAGCAACGAACTGCGTCCATGAGCGTCCGGTTAAAACGCTCCACCTGTCCGTTGGCCGATGGTCTGTATGGTGTTGTACGAGCCTTGTGTATCTTCAGTGCGTCACACAAGGCCACAAACAGCTTCGATTCAAAATTACGGCCCTGGTCTGAAAATACTTGATAGGGGTACCCAAAACGGGAGAAAAAACTATCAACTGCTGCTCTCGCCGTGACTTCAGCGGTCTGCGAAGGCAAGGGCACGCATTCGACCCATTTTGTGAATTGGTCGACCATCATGAGAATATGTTCATTCCCCTGTGGTGTTTTGGGAAGGGGGCCCATGAAGTCGAGATGTACGCGTTCCATCGGGGAACCCGCCTGGTACTCCTGCATTGGATTATGCCCTGGTCTTGCCGACTTCTTATGTTGATTGCATACTGCACACGTTGCCACATAGTTGGCAATGCATTTGCCCATACCGTGCCAGTAAAACTTCTCCTTCATTCGGGCCTTCGTCCGTGCTATTCCCTGATGGCCTGCACTTGGTAAGTCATGGTTCGCCTCCATGGCTTGCTCACGCAAACTTTCGGGAACCATTAGATCCTTCTCCTGGTTGTCGTCCCTTTGGCGGTACAAAACTTCGCCGATTAGCAAGAATTGCTCTTTATTCAGCCAATATGATTTTGCTGCCGGACTGGATAAAAACAGGTCTCTCTCACTTGGTTCGGTTTTAGTTCTCAACCAGTCCAAAATCATACTGAAACTTTGGTCGGCAGTCTGTGCCTCGTTGATTTTTTCTACTTCAAATCCCCAGCTGGAACTCTCGAGGGACTGACCCCTGGTAACAGCCCGGACCCCACGCACTTCTACCTGCGCAGCCCCATCATGTGCCAGGATTTCGATGTACACTTCCTGGTCTTCGTCCGTGTCTGATTCTCCTGTCTCGAATGTTGCTTCTTGTGGCGTCTCGCCTTCCGCCCGTCCCTGGCCATCCTGACCATTTCTGTTGTTCGTCTGCAGCTGATCTGCAAAATCTGGTATCCCAAATCCCACCGGGTCCACCATTGGACAAGGAGCAGCCGTATGCCCCACCAGTCCCCCATGAACCTCAGGAACTAAACCAGGATTTCCCAACCCACTCAGCCCCACCGTTTCCCCAGAAAAATGACCATTAACCCCCATGCCGACCTTCTGGACAAGCACAGGGGAAGCCCGTCCCACCGGTACCCCTTGGGCACCTGAAACTGCTTCTAGGTCTTCCCGTTTTCTTTGGAACACAGGAGATGTTTCTGCAGTCAATGGAAGCAACCGCTCCCCATGAACACCACACCTTAATCCCGTGTCTACTGGATTTGGTAAATCCATGGCGCTGCTAGCTAAGTGCCCGACCTCAGGAAAGGATCCCAGTGATGTCAATGGAACGGCATCATCAACTACCCGGGTAAAATTTCCCCATTGACTATCAGCTCT
>JBEVXV010000828.1:0-5734 GCA_040505915.1 Sedimenticola sp.
TAGCGCAAATGTCAAACAGACGATATTGTGAATACCAGCAAATAATATTGAGTTGATAATACCAAATAAATATATTGTTTGAGATTAGCCGATAGTTCGTGTGCAAATAGGGAAATAATAACGTCAAATAATGGCGAATGTTATTGCTCATGCGCGGCTTTGTTTATTTAGTAGCGAGTGTAATTGTATAACATTTTGATTACTTCCGCGGGGCTTCTGGGATTGGTTTCGATTTTGCAATCATATTCATGCGCGCGCACCTGTGAAAGTAGGCCTTAGTACCTGCGCCGAGACAGCTGTGATGTTACAGTAGCAATTTAGCAAGGACCAGCAGTCCATCGTTTAAAGTCGGTAAGTCGGTGAAAATATTACAACTTATGTCGGATGCAATTTAGCGGCCATTTTTTCATCGTTTCCATCTTTGGAGTAAGTAGATTCGATGACATAACAAAACATATGAAACTATATATAAGGGCATTTTGTTGGACACGGACTCGTAACAGAACGTCCATAATCCCCACACATTAATTATGTCATTAGATGAAGATTTAGGTGCAAATAGAATGAACAGAAAAATATGAAGACCGTTAAATGTGAAAGGTCTACTTAGAGCCGTATATGCTTTATTAATAATAAACATTAATAATAAACGCGTCGTTTTATTGGATGGATATGAAATTTACGTGACCAACTCACACAATAGACGCAGAATAAATATGACGGTTTAAGTACAGAGCCGTGTTAGTCCAGTGGATATACAGGAACACCTTGAAATGTTTAGATACAATCGTTTCTGTGCATTTTTTATTAGTTCATGTCATGTAGTAACAGAATCCAGTGGGTGTGGACTTGAACCTGGCTTGGCTTTTTTTTAAATCCAAGATGGCCGCCAAAATGATAGAATAAGCATAACTTCTGAACCAGTTGACTTAGGATGCTGATCTTTGGGTCTATATATAGGTTTTTGGGGACAGGGAATCCATTCCTGCTGTGCAATATACATTTCAATGATGTCATGTACAGAAAAATCCAAAATGGCCGCCAAAATGGCCGCCAAAATGACCAATTTAGCGTAACTTCTGAACCAGTTGACTTGTGAAGGTGATTTTGGTGCCTAAACATAGGTTTACGGGTGCAACAAAGTAATTTCTACTGTTTTCATAAGTATTGGTTGGGTTCTTGTTGCAGATAATTAAAAGTGGTGTCCTAAATGACTTCCAAAATCATGACATCTTAAAAATGCAAGATTTATTGAGTCGGGTAACATATCTATAGACATTAAATTGCAGTTAGGGATCAGTTTTTCTGATTCCACTTGATATTGACGATTTAACAAATGCATATGCTGCTAGATTTAATATTTGAATGTTAAACTGACGCAGTCAATTATGGTATTCGCTGATAAAATCAACACTGGCAAATAAAATTATCATACTCTTTATTTATTATCAGCAAAACACTTAAGCAATTGGATGAGACAAAATATACCTATTATATCATGATTATACTGCACAAATCACACTTCTTGGTGATGAGGATCATGGTTACCTGTTCCGTGAGTAGGTGCACTAAGAGAACAATGATATGGCTAATTTATTAGTTTTATGCCGACTGTAACTTTTCATTATTTCATCATTTTCATCGCCTAAATATCTAGAATGAGTTACATCATGCTCATTGACAAAACATCAGCATCAATGTTTTACTGTATGAAAGTGTTGTTAGTTATTTTATCTGGCTCTTCGGTCTTCTCTGGTTTCATATTCTCTATTTTTCATGACATAAAGTATATGTAACTGTCATACTCAATAGCGTGAACATTATTAAACTACACTATTTTGACCAGTATAGTATAACATGTATAATTAGATTGAAGCCAGTACAACTGTCTGCCCAATGCAAAACACGACAGTGTGAACAAATATGACGAGGTCAAGAAGATCCATACAAATCGCTGAACACAACTACCAGACAAATACGTCGCGAACAGGGTTATTCCGTTCGTTCATCTGTGTCACAGACTGCAACACAAAGTCACAGTAAATGACACAAACGCAACCTAGCACCGGCTTAAGCGCTTCTCAACGTACAAAGAAACACATAGACACTTACGTGAAAACGTGCACAACTGTTGGAATGACAGCAATGCTCAACGACCAACAAGGATCGGAAGATAATAACAGCATATATAAGCCATATAACTAAGTGACTTAGTAGTCTGGCAACCAAAGAATGGAAAGAGGACAAGAAGGCAGTGCAATACATCATACATAGGTACAACCTGACAGGACAGGACACGAGACTGCAAGTGGAGACTTGGACCGTATATCAGTGAAGGGAAGTTAAGAAATATTTCCACCTCTAAGGATGTAATGAAATTCTATTTTAGTCTTCACGCTCATCATCAATGGTATTATGATTCTCATCTGCGTCATCTTCATCGTCATCAGACACTTTCTTGAACGGATTATTGCATTCAAGTCCCATCCCACATGTACAAAAGATGCTGCATGCGACTTGGCGTCCAGTACATCCGCAGTTGTTGCCCTTGCAGGCTCGTTCCGACTCGCAACCACATCGTATGAGCTTCAGCACAGTGTCAGGAGCTAGGGGTACATCACCAACAACAGTGCGAGGAGACAGAGCTTTGTTGGCATGGTCTGCTTCCCATCCATAGTCTACTGGGTTCAGAGTAGGCGGATCCACTTCTAGTGCTGCATACCACTGCGCAACCTGGTAATGACATCTTAGCACATTCTGGACGAATGCCGGTGTTGTTGGTGGGAGCGAACATAGTTTGGGAGCAGCGTTGGTACTTTTTCCAGTCTTCATAGCCCAGAGACGCTGACGGCACTCTGTCATGGAGTCACAGTTCAACTTGCTGCCATAGCATGCAACTATAAATGTGGTTGCCTCTGCTTCGACCTGGTCCAAATCACAATCTACCTTGCCGACAGAATTAAGGGTAATACCTTTCTTTGCTACTGATATGGCACTTACCTTTCCAACTCCGTATGTGGCCGCCACTGTATCACATCCACTTATGGCATGCAGGGCAAGAATCTGTGGTATGATATCAGCATGCTGCTTCACTGTTGCTGGGATGTCAACACATGATCGGCCATGAATTGGAGACTGCATAATCATTGGACACTGTAGGTGCTGGGCTGCATAATGGTGCAGAAGCAATACAAACACATCAGTGTCGTCAGCTATTACGGAGACTCTGGCCTGTGGATCCTGACCAATGAAAATGGCATGCTGGGTGATGATGATGTCTGCCTCCTCGTGTTTCGATGCGAGCTGTGTATGATGTTGTTTTTGCCCTTTGGACACCTGAGTCGGAACATCATCTTCTCCGGTCACAACAAGGTGGTGGTCCTTTGTGGCATCGTCAAGGAAATCATGGTCGTTCAGGATGTTTTCACATATCATGCGGTTCAACTGGACCTTGTTGTGTGTACATCTGAGCACTGCCTCACGGGCTGGGAGTGGTGATTGCATGTTCAGTTTATGGACTCTCGATGATGTCGTGGCTCGCATTGCTCGGGTGCTGCTCTTGGTTGAGTAGTCAAAGTACCTGTCAAATGCTAGATAGACGTTACTGACGATGAGCTTGGAAGCCAACCAGACTTTGAATCCTTGAATAAACGTCTGGACTGTGCCCTTTGGCGGCCAATTGATTGTCCACAGAGCAGCAGATACATCAATAACGGCATCAGTTGGCAAACCCCAAGTCCTCAACGGCACTTCTACAGCAAGGGCTTTCTTCAGTGTTGCCTTTCCAGTTGCTACTCTCATGCTTCCATCTGCGTTAAACATGGAGGGTGGGTATGCTGCCAGCTCAGTTGAGAGTACTTGTGGTAAGTCGAGATCCCTGTTGCTGACTAGTAGACCTATGACTCTCGCATAGATCGCCTCTTGGTCCAATACTTTATGTTCTCCCACCAGAACATGTTTTTTCCGTGATACGAATGTCACCACCTGCTTGGAGAGCCGTCCATAAAATCCATCCGGCCACTTTGTCTCAAACTTCTGAAGCTGGTCCTTGCCGATGTCCACGGCATTGTCTACATTTACGTCAGACTGTGCAATCTGTCCTGTTGATATGTTAAGTAGAGCTCCAGCTACATGTGAATCGGGATCCATGGGATCAATGCAGCACTCGAGGGTTTTGCGTATTGAGTTCCTGTCCTCTGCATCTCGTCGAACACGAAATTTGTCCTCCTCCTTGTGTGTCATCTGCACTGATTCAGAGCTACCTGACATTCTTCGTAGGTCGTTAGTAAGTGTCTGTACAGCATTCCTACTATGCACCCATGTTGCCATCGTTTGGACGTTCTGTGTGTCACCAATGATTCCTTCTGGACCATGGCCTTTTCTCATCCATGTGGTTTCTATGAACTGATCTGTCGCCATTCCATTCCACACGCCATCGATGTGATGCATAGTCTGCTCTCCTTTGATGAACTTCTCCTCGAGTTCAGGCGCCAACCATGTCATTGAGCGAACGTAATACAAACCATATCTTGCATAATTGTGGTGATTGGCTGCGAACATGTAGGGCATCATGGCTTCTGCCGTTGTGATGTGGAGTGGCCAGTCACCTTCATGTGAAGCTCTGCTGAATTGCATCATCAAAAACGTAGGCTTGATGATGAGTTCCACCCACATTCTTGTTGTTCGGCTTTTTCCGCTGAGCTCAGCAAGTACAGCTTCAACGTCATCCATGCATGTCATGCGCTCATCATGGCGATCGAAGACGGGTCTGATAATTTCTTCAGTCAATAGACGGAGGGCTCTAACATTTTGGGGGTATTTTTTGCCTGAAAGCATTTTATCAACAGATCCAAACGTACTTGAGAGAACGGCCTTTACACCGCTGTCTGCAGCTAGAACTCCTATACAACCAACGAAATCCATGAGGAAGTGCATCGCACCAAGCACAGCAACTACCTGGGTGAGAAGGGCAGGTGTGTGGAATGTAATATCGACAACGACCTTGTAGAGCTGTTGATCACATGTCATCACCATGATGTTTTGATTGGAATCATGTGTGATTTTGAACCCATGCGTCATTGCCGTATTGATACAGTCGGGATCACTAGGAGTCATATTGATGAGAGGGAGATATCGCACTGCCGATTTTGTCGCTGGTATCATGCCTGCCTCTCGACACAGGCGAGTGTTGTAGCCATTATGCTCTGGTGTGTCTGGAACGTACAAGATACTACGTATGAACTGAAAATCAACCTCACGAGATCTACCAATAGAGACAGATGCAGCATTTTGGAACTTCTCAGATGGATCAAACTTCATAGTGGCAACAACTGGCATTTCCGGCTTCTTCGGCCCAGTGTATGGCACAACAGAGGTGTCACATTGAATCGGGTGAGACATTTCCGGTTTAGACAACCGAGGTATTTGGTCAGATTTGGTCGTAGTATCTGCTTTATGTTGAGTGACCAGCATTGCCAAGCAGTGACAGTCCAAACGACAATTCTGTGACTGGATGACAGCATCAAAGTTGTCTACGATAACCTGGACTAGACCACCAAAACTAACATCTCTCAAACCAGCCCAAACCTTATCTCCGGCAGCCTTGACAGCAAAAATCACCTTCCTAAGTCAACTGGTTCAGAACTTGTGTTAGTTCTATCATTTTGGCGGCCATCATGGCGGCCATCTTGGATTTTGCAAAAGCCAAGCCAAGAAATGATTGTATCTAGACATT
>JBEVXV010000829.1:0-1515 GCA_040505915.1 Sedimenticola sp.
AGTTACCACTATTAAGGATATTCATGGCTTCGAGCCGCTGGGCGCTATTCAAGCTCATACGGTCACCGATGAGGATGTCGTTGCCATCCCTACCCTCAAGCAGGTCACGCCCCGCCATGCCCATCAGCATTTCGGAACGAGCATCACCCTGGAGATGGTCAGAGAGTTGTGGGCCATCGGTGATGGTGTTGGTGCCAACCTGTAGTGGCACCAGGTTGAAGTTTGCCTCCCATACAGCGCCTGTATTAAATGCCTCCAGCGCTTGAGGGTAGCTATAGCCATCGATAATGAAGAGGTCACCTGCTGCTGTGCCTTCGGCGATATAACTCAGCGCCATCTCTCCATTCATATTCCAGGCCATGAAGAAACTGCTGCTCAGCTGGGCAGCGCTTCCGGCGGATTGTTGCAGGGATAAAAGCGCATCAGATGCGGTGGTAAAAGTGGCAGTGGAGCCGTAGACAATAAGATCTGCGGTGGAAGGGGAGCCCATGATGCCCTGAGATACGCCACTCTGATTGACCCAGGCCATATCGGTTATTAATGCTCCCCCGTTATCCACTCCAAACTGGCTCAACTCAAAGAGAAAACTACCGGCATCAGGCCCAAGTCCTATGACGCGGTCTATCTCTCCCTCCAGCAGATCCTGAGGTCGGTAGATCATTACCGTCTCATCAGCCGGAGTGGCACCCATTACCAGCGTGTCGCTACCCAATCCGCCGGTAATGTAATCGACACCGCCACCACTGGTGATGAGATCGTCTGCCACACTGCCGATGAGTACTTCATCTGCGGTTGTTCCCGTCAATAGACTGGTGGTGAATTCGATATCGACATTCTCACTAAGACTTGCAAAATCTCGTCCCTCGAATAATGCAATATTCTGAGCCTGGTCGATCACGATATTTTGTGTGCCGACATCAGTATGGTACAAAACCCAACTTACCATTAAACCATCACTGCTATCCCAAAACATGAAGAGTTCTGAGCTATCAGGGATGTAATCACCACGGACTAGTTGTGCCTGGTCGACAGCTGCATAAATTGCTTGAATGCCACTTTGTAGCGCTGTGCTGGCATCAGCATAGGTATCCCCTAGTGCAACAAGAAATCCTTCTTTGTTGTGTAGACTTGACCATGAATTAGAAAGGTCGAGATTTGGAAGAATTTCTGCGAAATCCATAAAACCATCTGAACCATAATCAATCCCAAAGGCGCTCATATCAAGAACTAGCTGCCCACTAAAATCATTCGCTATTACAAGGGTATCGAGACCTGTATTGGGGGCTAGAACCACCGTGGTTTGACCATCACCAATCACCAGTCGGTCATCGCCGCTACCACCATAGAGTAAGTCGTCTCCACTGCTTGTCAGTGTATCGACCCCATCCCGCCCAAAAATGATCTCATCAGCCGCACTGCCTGCAAGGGTATCATTACCGTTGGTTCCAAGAATAATCGCAGATTGTTCAGCGGTAGAGGGTTCATCATTGTCAGTAATATAGACCGTTGCTCTGT
>JBEVXV010000830.1:0-13906 GCA_040505915.1 Sedimenticola sp.
CCGGTACCCTTCTGGGTGACCGAATCCACCAACTGCTCAAATGGTACAAAGATGCGCTCGATATCCTCCGGGCTGATGCCTATGCCGGTGTCCTGGACCTCACCTCGCAGGGTAATGTGTTTTGCTCCGGCGTTTCCGGCTGCCAGTCGTAAAGTGATCCCGCCTGTTTCTGTAAACTTGATGGCGTTGCTCACCAAGTTGATGAGGATCTGGCGGATTTTTGGGCCATCGGCACGGACATAGCGTGGGAAGTCAGAGGCCTGGTCGATTAGAAGTAGCAGTCCTTTCGCTTCAGCACGTACCCTCATCATGTCGGTGACATCCTGAGTCAGGGCACCCATGTCGATATTCTCAATCTCCAGTACCGTCCTGCCAGCTTCGATCTTGGACATGTCGAGCACGTCGTTAATCAATTGCAACAGATGGTGACCGGAGCGGTTGATGATTTCCAGATTGCTCTTTTGGTGGCCGTTTAATCCCTTGTCATTGTTCATCAACTGGGAGAAGCCCAGTACGGCATTGAGTGGAGTGCGCAGTTCGTGGGACATGTTGGCCAAAAACTGACTTTTTGCCTGGCTGGACATCACGGCTGCTTCTTTGGCATTTTCAGCATCATCCCTTGCCATTTCAAGCTCTGCAGTACGCTCTCTAACTCTATTTTCTAACGCTGCACGATATCTTTGTAATTTAAGTTCGGCAAGTTTGCGCTTTCGAGTGTTGGCTAATAAAATGCCGATGAATACTGCTTGAACTATCAGTAGGGTAATTCCAGTTAGAATCTGCCATTTAAATAGCTCATAAAACGTATACGTTCTGTTTTGAATAGTACTGTTTGGCGGCAGTTTAGTTACGTCAACGTCCCATTTTACAAGTTCACCCCAATCATAAATATATTCAAAATATTGGGGTATCGCATTTATTGACTCTATTGCTTCTCCCTGAAATACTCTTTTAATAATGTCAGCGCTAGAAGCGGCTCGGGATTGAGTCGTTGTAACCCTACCACCCAAAATACCGGTATTTAGTGCAAATAGGTCTAAGTATGTTAATACTGGCCTATTCGATCTTTTTCCAATCTGTCTGACCATATCCAGTCCTATAACTGTCTTACCGAAAGGATCGAATGTGTATGGCAGGTAATAAACAAAGGAGTTTGGTGGGAGATTTGCAACGCGAACCATGAGCTTATCAATATCCATCTCAGTCAAATATTCAAAAACAATCCGAGTTTTAAATTCCTCTGTCTTCCTGTCGAACGCGGCTACACTACGCTTATCCACCGAGCCACTTCCTGCGACCACATAGATTTTCTTTGTATCAGGCATCAACTCAAGGGCATGCGCGATATTACCTTTATGATCGTAGCCATATAAAATCAGTTTTGAATTTGGGGTATTTTTAAATTCTGATGTAGTTGGGGCCACAAATATTTTTGGAACATCTGGAAATAAATCATTTTCAACTACAAATTTGATTCCTGAGCCAATGACCGCGACTATGATATCAGGGGGTGATTTTTTATATTTATTTACCAGCATTTTTTTTAAATATGTTTTGTGATATCGGTCGTTGGATTTTATTAAATCAAGATTTTCAATATCAAGGCTATAAGAGGGTAAATTGGCTTGCTGCAAATATTCACTTAGATAACGGTTAAACAACAAAACCCAGGGTCTTTGAGCCTGCAATGTATGCAATACCAGGATGGTTTTTCTATTTTGCAACGTGCTTTCTGCGGCAAAACAGGTGTGATTGTGCAAAGCCATGAGAACAAGGAATAGAATAAAGATCTCTGTCCGAAAAAATGATCGACAGATTGCAGATATCATTGTCATCGTTTTCAATGGGGTAGGGGGCTTTCCTTTTGCCAATCAAAATATAAAAACCAATCAAAATCAGAAATATAATTATGTTCGGATTACCAACCACTCACACTCAACAATATAGCAGTTTCATAGGCGGTTTGTGCTTATTCACGGGCCTATCCAGGTTTAGAAACGGGATTTCTGTAGATGCAGGTGATTAATTCGTCTCATTATGGGCTTGCGTGTTGGGTGGAAAATGCACCTTTTCACGGCACGATCGACTCCGACCCCAGCCCTGCTGAATAGTTACTTCCTAATAACCCCTTGGGAGTGTGCGACGTTCATCGCGGCGGGGGGCTGCGCCTACGTAGGAGCACTTTCTCGAAGCGCGATGGATATGTGTACCATGTTGGTTGTTTCATCGCGGTCCGAGAGACTGCTCCTACAATAAGATCGGTGCTCGATACTGAATAGTTGCAAGCGTATTGCCTACTTACAGCTTTCTAATCTTCTCCAGCTGCCCTTGCAGGTTATCAAGTGCGGACTGTTGATCTGAGAGTCTGTTTTTCTCTTTCTGCACTACCGCTGCGGGTGCCCTGTCGACGAAGTTGGGGTTCTCCAGCTTCTTGCTGATCCGTTCCATATCGCTGGTGATCTTGCCGATCTCTTTCTCCAGCCGTGCCAGCTCTGCCTCTTTGTCGATTAAACCGGCCATGGGTATAAGCACCTTCATCTCACCTACCAGCGCGGTAGCGGATTCCGGTGCCTCTTCACCACTCTCCAGCACCGTGGCTGACTCCAGGCGGGCAAGGAAGTCGAGGTAGTGACGATTGCTCTCCAGCCATTCACGATCCTGATCGGATGCGTTCTGTAGTAGAACGGCGAGGGGTTTACTGGGGGCAATATTCATCTCGCCCTTGATCTGGCGTATGCCTAGGATGAACAGTTTTACCCACTCCATCTCGGCCTCGGCTTCACTGTCCACCATGCGCTGATCCGCTACAGGGTAGGGGCACAACATCACCGTCTCGGTATCGATACCGGCCAGGGGTGCAGCCTTCTGCCAGATCTCTTCAGTGATGAAGGGCATGATGGGATGAGTAAGCCTCAGTATCGTCTCTAGTACCTGAACAAGGGTACGCCGGGTGCCACGCAGGGCTGCTTCTGAGGTGTTGTCACCGTTGAGGACTGGCTTGGAGAGCTCCAGATACCAGTCGCAATATTCGTTCCAGGTGAACTCGTAGATCGCCTTGGCGGCCTGATCGAGACGGTAGTTTTCCAGGGCATCGGTTACGCTTGCTTCGGTGGCTTGCAGGCGCGAGGTAATCCAGCGGTCTGCCGCACTTAGCTCCATATCACCGCCGTTCTGGCCACAATCCTGCTCTTCGGTATTGATAAAGACGTAGCGGGAGGCGTTCCACAGTTTGTTGCAGAAGTTGCGGTAGCCCTCAATGCGTCCCATATCAAATTTGATGTCGCGCCCTGTCGCCGCAAGGGCGGCGAAGGTGAAACGTAGGGAGTCTGTGCCAAAGCTGGAGATGCCGTCGGGGAAGTCCTTGCGGGTCTGTCTTTCGATCTTCTTCGCCAGTTGGGGCTGCATCATGCCGCTGGTGCGCTTCTGTACCAGCGTCTCCAACTCGATACCATCGATCAGGTCGATGGGATCGAGGACGTTGCCCTTGGATTTGGACATCTTGTCGCCATGAGAGTCGCGTACCAGTCCATGCACATAGACTTCATGAAAGGGCACTTTGCCATCCATGAACTTGAGGCCGAACATGATCATGCGGGCGACCCAGAAGAAGATGATGTCGAAACCGGTGACCAGGACGTTGGTGGGGTAGAAGTCCTCCAGGCGCTGGGTCTCTTGGGGCCAACCCAGGGTGGAGAAGGGCCAGAGGGCGGAGCTGAACCATGTGTCGAGTACATCTTCATCCTGGCGCAGGGGATAGCTGGCGTCGAAGCCGTGTTTCTCGCGTACCTCCTCTTCGGAGCGGCCGACGTAGATATTGCCCTCATCGTCGTACCAGGCGGGGATACGGTGCCCCCACCAGATCTGGCGGCTGATGCACCAGTCCTGGATGTTGTGCATCCACTCGTAGTAGGTGTTCTTCCAGTTGTCTGGCACAAACTTGATGTCGCCGTTCTCCACCGCCTCGATGGCGGGTTTGGCCAGGGGGCCAACCTTTACGTACCACTGGTCGGTCAGATAGGGTTCGATAACAGTGCCGGAGCGGTCGCCACGGGGCACCATCAGCTTGTGATCAACGACCTTCTCCAGCAGGCCAAGAGCCTCCAGATCGGCGACAATCCGCTTACGCGCTTGGTAACGATCCATACCGATGTAGGCGTCGGGGAGCAGGTTACCCTCTTCGCTGGTATTGCTGCGGATGGAAGCATCAGCGGTGAAGATGTTGATCAGGCCACCGTGGGCCTGCTCGCTGACCTGGAGTTCGTCTCTATGACGCAACCACACCTCGTAGTCGTTGAAGTCGTGGGCGGGAGTGATCTTCACACAACCGGTGCCGAATTCGGGATCGGCATGTTCGTCGGCGACGATGGGAATCCTACGGTTGGTCAGTGGTAGCTCCACCAGCTCACCAATCAGGTGTTTGTAACGCTCATCCTCGGGGTTCACTGCCACAGCACAGTCACCGAGCATGGTTTCTGGTCTTGTGGTGGAGACTACCATGTGGCCCTGGCCATTGGTGAGGGGGTAGCGCATATGCCACATGTAGCCCGCTTCCTCCTCGTTCAGTACCTCAAGGTCGGAGACGGCCGTGTGCAGCTTGGTGTCCCAGTTGACCAGGCGCTTACCGCGGTAGATTAGCCCCTCTTCGTGGAGACGGACAAAAACCTCTTTTACCGCCTCAGAGAGGCCGTCGTCCATGGTGAAACGCTCGTTCTCCCAGTCGAGAGAGGAGCCAAGACGGCGCAGTTGCCGGGTGATGTTGCCACCGGACTCCTCGCGCCACTCCCAGATGCGTTTAATGAAATCTTCACGGCCGAGGTCGTGACGGGTCTTGCCGTCAGCTTCCAGCCGGCGCTCTACCACCATCTGGGTGGCAATGCCTGCATGATCAGAACCCGGCTGCCATAGGGTCTGATCACCCTTCATTCGGTGGTAGCGTATCAGGGTGTCCATCACGGTGTTATTAAAGCCGTGACCCATGTGTAGACTGCCGGTGACATTGGGTGGCGGGATCATGATGCAGTAGGAGGAGTGGTCGTTGTCGCACTTCCCGGTGGGGGCAAAATAACCGCGCTCTTCCCAGGTTTTGTACCAACGCTCTTCAATGCTGTGGGGATCGTAAGTTTTATCCATCGGTTGTTGTAATAATGATCTAATATTAAAAGTTAGGGTGTAACTATTCAGTAGCCCCCTGTTACGAGGCTATTTTTACCAGGGGTCGGAGTCGATTGCGGCGAAAAACGGTACATTTACCTACAATCTCGCCACAATCGACTCCGACCCCGAGCACCGACTGAATAGTTACGTCAGGGTTTAGTATTTGACCTATTATACCCAATTCCAGGGTGATAACCTGTCACGTTTGATCTCACGAATATTTGCCTTTTGATAGTGGAGCAGTAAAGCATAATGATGATGGAAACCACCACCGATAAAAAATGGGTCTTCTCTTTTGCTGAGGGCGATGGCAAGAATAAAAAACTACTGGGGGGCAAGGGTGCCAATCTCTGTGAGATGACCCAGATCGGCCTCAATGTTCCGCCGGGGTTTGTTATCAGCACCGAGGCCTGTCTTGAGTATCTTGCCGCCGTGGATGGGGCCCTTGCCTCCGGCATTATGGAGCAGGTGCGTCACCAGATGCAGGCTGTCGAGAAGGCTACCGGCAAGGGCCTCGGCGATGGAGAGAACCCCCTGCTGATCTCGGTACGCAGTGGCTCGGCGCTCTCTATGCCGGGAATGATGGACACCATCCTCAATCTTGGCCTCAACGCGGAGACCCTCAAGGGCCTGATTAGCCAGACCGGTGATGCCCGTTTTGGATACGATGCCTATCGCCGTTTTATCCAGCTCTTCGGAAAAGTGGCCCAGGGTATACCTGATGAACTCTTTGACGAACAGTTTGAGGCGGTAAAAAAGCGAGCCCATGTCACCGAGGATGTCGGACTCTGTGCCGATGATCTGAAAGATATCAGCGAGCGCTTCCTCAAGGTGGTGGAGGATCACACCGGGCGTCCTTTCCCGGAAGAGCCCTACCAACAGCTGGAGATCGCCATCAAGGCGGTGTTTGGCTCCTGGGGCGGCAAGCGGGCGGTGGACTACCGCCGCGAGTTTAATATTACGCCCGATATGGCCAACGGTACCGCCGTCAATATCTGTACCATGGTATTTGGTAACCGGGGTGATGACTCTGCCACCGGCGTCGCCTTTACCCGCAACCCCGGCACGGGTGAGAATAGCCTCTATGGTGAGTACCTGGTCAATGCTCAGGGCGAAGATGTGGTTGCGGGCATCCGTACCCCAAAGCCTATCGATGAACTGGACGAAGAGATGCCAGAGATGGCAAAACAGCTGGCTGAGCTGCACCAGAACCTGGAGAGCCACTACCAGGAAATACAGGATTTTGAGTTTACCATTGAGCGCGGCACCCTCTACTGCCTACAGACCCGTAACGGCAAAATGAACGCCGTTGCCATGGTGCGCACCTCGGTGGAGATGGAGCAGGCGGGGCTGATCACCAAAGAGCAGGCGCTGCTGCGTATCGATCCGGCCCATCTGGAGCAGATGCTCTATCCCCATTTGGACCCGACCGTAAAGCTCAGCCCACTGGCCCAGGGGCTACCCGCCTCACCGGGGGCCGCTTGTGGTCATGCGGTATTTGATGCCGACCGGGCGGAGGAGGTTGGTAAGCGCGAGGGGCAGAAGGTGATTTTGCTGCGCGAGGAGACCAAGCCAGAAGATATCCACGGGTTCTTCGCCTCCGAGGGGATTCTTACCAGCCGAGGAGGCAAGACTTCCCACGCCGCTGTAGTCGCTCGCGGTATGGGCAAGCCTTGTGTCGCCGGTGCTGAGGGAATTCAGGTAGATGTGAGTCGTCGTGAAGCCCATGTCGGCGAGGCGGTGATTAAAGAGGGTGATCTGATTACCATCGATGGCACCTCTGGAAACGTCTATCTGGGTGAGATCGCCACTGTTGAACCCGATTTTACCGATGAGCTGAACACTCTCCTGGGGTGGGCCGATGAGGTCGCCTACCTGCGGGTGATGGCCAATGCCGATACCGCAGTGGATGCTGAACGGGCGGTGAAATATGGTGCCGGGGGTATTGGCCTCTGCCGCACCGAGCGTATGTTTAATGACAGTGCCCGCTTGCCGGTAGTGATTGATATGATCGTCGCCGATGATGAAATTCAACGTCAGGAAGCACTGGATAAACTGCTGCCGATGCAGCGGGCCGATTTTGTCGCCATATTCGAGATCATGTCTCCGCGACCGGTTACCATCCGCCTTCTTGATCCACCCATCCATGAGTTCCTTCCGGCAGAGCAGCAGCTACTGAGTGAGCTGGAAAAACTCAACCACCTGCGCAACACCGCAAGTGGCATGGAGGTGCTGGCCGGTACCATGTCTCTGCTCCATGAGGCGGGGCAGGCAAAAAGTGAAGCAGACAGCATGCGCAATCTAGTGGATCTACAGCTGGTGGAGGAGGCGATTGCCAAGAAAGAGACCATGCTACGCAAAGTGCGCGCCCTCTACGAAACCAACCCGATGCTGGGTCATCGCGGTGTGCGCCTCGGTATCACCTTTCCTGAGATCTACCAGATGCAGATCCGTGCCGTCATGGAGGCCTCGGCAGAGTGTGCCGCCAAGGGTATAGAGGTGCATCCACAGATTATGGTGCCGCAGGTCTGTACCGCTCAGGAGTTGCGTCACGTAAAAGGGTATGTGGATGCGATTCGTACTGATGTTGAAAAAAGGTGCAACTGCCAGGTTAATTTCCGCTTTGGCACCATGATTGAGGTGGTGCGTGCCTGTATGCGTGCGGACTCTCTGGCGGAAGAGGCGGAGTTCTTCTCCTTCGGTACCAATGATCTGACCCAGGCCACCTTCTCCTTCTCCCGGGAAGATGCGGAGAACAAGTTCCTGCCGATGTACAACGAGAACGGCATCCTTCAGGACAACCCCTTCGAGGTGTTGGATGAGAAAGGGGTCGGTAAACTGATGCAACTGGCGGTAGAGTGGGGCAGAAGCGTTCAGTCAGACCTCAGTGTCGGTATCTGTGGTGAACATGGTGGTCACCCCTC
Source organism: Sedimenticola sp. (assembly GCA_040505915.1). Lineage (GTDB taxonomy): Bacteria > Pseudomonadota > Gammaproteobacteria > Chromatiales > Chromatiaceae > Vondammii. The sequence continues at coordinate 8,079 of JBEVXV010000830.1, forward strand.
ATCTATCGCCTTCTGCCATCGTGCAGGGCTCAACTACGTCTCCTGTTCTGCACCACGGGTGCCAGTGGCACGGCTGGCAGCTGCCCATGCCAAACTTCTTGAGTAAAGTTATAGGTTGGCTTTTTGACGGCTATTCAACCCTTCGTCGATATTTGTTAATTACAATCACTGCTGTCCCGTTAACTTTGTAGTATTTTTCAGTAACTCCTTGTGTGGGGGTGTTTTTTAGGGCGCATATATCAACAGCAACATGACGTACTGCAATAGAACATTCCCTCTCCCTATAAGGGAGAGGGAGTTAACGACCCTTGGTAAAAATAGCCTCGTAACAGGGGCCACTGAATAGTGGCCACCAGGATAGCTATTTTTCAGGATGCGTATTCAGAAAACTGATGCTTTCGTCTAACGTGGGTAGTTCCAATCCTTCGTCAATAATGGTGACACAGGCATCGACCACTTGCGGATCCAGTTTGGTCCCTCGTTGGGACAGAATCACTTTGCGGGCCTCATCAACGCCTACTGCGGGCCGATAGGGGCGGTGGGAACTCATCGCCTCAACGATGTCGGCCACGGCAAGTATACGTGCCTCGATACCGATCTCGTCGCCCTTCAGACCCTGAGGATAACCGGAACCATCCAGACGTTCGTGATGATGATGAATTTGATCAGCCACCGGCCAGGGAAAATTCACTGATTGGATAATTTCGTAACCTGTTTGGCAATGCTCTTGAATGATGGAAAATTCTGATTCGGTGAGTTTTCCCGGACGCACCAGGATCTCGGCAGGAACGGCGATCTTGCCGATGTCATGGATCAGTGAGCCGAGCTTGAGGCCAAGCATCTTCTCTTCCGGTAAGCCAATTTTTTCGGCGATGGCCAGCGCAATAACGGTCACCCGCTGCTGATGGCCTGCGGTGTAGGGGTCTCGCCTCTCAATGGTACGGCCGATGACGGCAATGGTCTGCAGTAGCGCATCCAGCAGCCGTTTGTCCTGTCGCTGTCGCTCCTTCTCTATCAACTTTGACTGGGTGATATCGCGGGAGACAGCGAGCAGTTTTTCAGGATGGCCATGGGAATCCAGGATAGGGGTAATAATTACATCCCACCATTTATCGGTACCGGCGGGGGTCAGTGTGTGTCCCTGGAAATTCCCGACATTGTTCTCCAGTGAAGCGGCAAGGGCTCGCTCGGCCAGGGATCGGTACTGCCCCTGCCATAAATCCACCCAAGGTGACTGAAGGTATTCTCCGATGCTATCGATCTCCAGTAGCTCCTGGCCAGCTGGGCTCATATATTCCAGTCGCCCCTCCAGGTCGAGAATCATGATGCAGTCACGGCTGCTGTCGATGATGCCACGGTTGAAGGACTCGCTGCGCTTGAGTGCCAGTTCGGCCTGGTGACGGCTGCGCCGGTTCTCCGCCTGTTCGAGTTCACGCTCTACGGCGGGTTCCAGTCGGGCCAAGTCATCCTTGCGCACAAAGTCCGCAGCACCTCCCCTTAACAGCTCAACGGCCTCTTCCAAAATCATTACGCCGGAACAGACGATAAAGGGGATGTCTTTGTTATTCTGGTGCAACACACTGAGCGCCCCCTTGGCATCAAAGTGGGGCATCACCTCGTCTGAAAGGAGCAGATCCCACTCTGACTCATCAAGGGCTGCCTGCATCTCCTCCAGGGTCTCCACACGACGGCTGTATATGCCGGGCCATGACTGCTTTAGGATGTGCTCCAACAATACAGCGTCCCGTTCGCTGTCATCAATGATTAGTATCCGCAGGTCATTGTTCATAACGGCTCTTCATATTGCCGGGTGGGACGTTGGTGAGTAGCCAGAAGAGTCCGAGATTTTTCACCGCCTCGCTAAAGGCCTCGGTCTCCACCGGCTTGCGCACATAACTGTTGGCACCCTCATCGTAGCCACGCAGGATATCGCTCTGTTCATCGGAAGATGTGAGTATGACCACCGGCAGCAAACGGGTACGCTTATCGTGGCGAATACGTCGCAGCACCTCATGGCCGTCTAACTTGGGCAGGCGCAGGTCGAGCAGCACCACCGCTGGCATCAGAGACTCCAGATGATTGGCACCAAACAGCAGATCGATCGCCTCCTGTCCGTCGTGGGCGACGACGATATCCTCCAGATGCAGTCCCCGTGACAAGGCACGTTTGGTCAGCAGTTCGTCCTTCGGGTTGTCCTCAACCAACAGTATGATTTTAGATTTCATCAGTTACACCCTCGTCCTAGATGAAAGAAAAAGGTGGCTCCCTTGTCGGGCTCACTCTCGCCCCAGATCTCTCCACCATGGCGGCGGATGATGCGCTGCACAGTGGCCAGACCGATACCGGTGCCGGAAAACTCGTCCTGACGGTGCAGGCGCTCAAAGGGCTTAAACAGCTTTTCCGCATAGTCCATATTGAACCCTGCACCATTGTCTCGCACGAAGTAAACTTGCCTGCCATCCTCATCCTGTCTGCTCTTACCAAACGCTACCAGTACCTCGCTACGGTCGCGGGTGAATTTCCAGGCGTTACCGAGTATATTCTCCAGTGCACGCTGCATCAGGCCGGAGTCCGCTTCTGCGTATATCTCTGGTTCCACTACAAACTCCACCTGGCGCTCTGGCTCCTCTTTGTGCAGATCTTTTAGCATTTGTGTCACCATGAAGGAGAGATTGATCGACTTGATGTGTATCTCCCCCCGGGTGGAGCGGGAGAGGCGCAACAGGTCGTCGATCAAGGTGGACATATCCCGCACTGACTCCTGTAGGTAATGAAGGTACTCGAGACCCTCCTTACCCAATAACTCGCCATACTCATCTACAAGTATAGTGCTGAAACCGCTGAGCGCCCGCAGTGGTGCGCGCAGGTCATGGGAGACGGAGTAGGTGAAGGCCTCCATCTCTTGGTTGGCCGCCTTAAGCTGCTTCTGCAGTAGTCGCCTCTGGCGGTCTAGTTCGAGAAAAATACGCACCTTGCTGAGCATCGCCGTCCTATCGTAGGGCTTGACGATGTAGTCCACGGCTCCCGCTTCATAGCCCCGGCTGATATCGAACTCATCCATACGCTGGGCGGTGAGGTAGATGATGGGCAGATAGCGGGTGCGCTCATCCCCACGTAGGATATCGGCCAGTTCAAAGCCATCCATTTCCGGCATGTTGACATCTAGTATGGTTAGGGCAAAGTCATGATTAAGGGTGGCGCGTAACGCCTCTTCACCGTTCAATGCCCATACCACTTCGGCATCCAGCTCTTTAAGCGTCTGGCCCAGAGCTACCAGGTTGGCTCGCTTGTCGTCTACGATAAGGATCTTCTGGGTGCTGCTCATGGGCTCGTCTCCGGTTTATCGAGCGGGGTGGGCTCGGTGAGTTCAGGAGGATCTGCTACTGCATTAAGGGTGAAGAAGAAGGTTGCACCTTTGTCGGGTTCGCTTTTGCCCCACACCTCGCCGCCATGACGGTGGATGATGCGCTGCACGGTGGCCAGGCCGATGCCGGTGCCGGAAAACTCATCCTGGCGATGCAGTCGCTCGAAGGGGGTGAAGAGCTTGTCGGCATAATGCATATCGAAGCCGACACCGTTGTCGCGCACATAATAGGCCCACTGGCCCAACTCGTTGATCTTACCAAACTCAATTACTGCCTGGTTGCGGTTTGCGGTGAATTTCCAAGCGTTGCTGAGCAGGTTATCCAGTGTGCTGAGCATCAGGCCGTAATCGGCGTTGGTGATAATGTTGGGGGGCACCACCATGGTCACCATACGATCTGGCTGGCTCCTGCGATAGCCCTCTGTGATCTTCTCCGCCATCGTTGAAAGGTTGATCGCCTGGATCTTCATCTTGCCACGGGTGGCGCGTGACAGGCGCAGCATGTCTTCGATCAGAGCGGTCATCTCCCGTGACGACTCCTGCAGATACCTCAGGTAGGTCTGGCCGTCGCCCTGTATCTGGTCAGCATACTCCTCCACCAGTGCCTGGCTGAAACCATCGAGTGCCCGCAGAGGTGCGCGCAGGTCGTGGGAGACTGAGTAGGTAAAGGTCTCCAGCTCTCTGTTGGCCGCCTCCAGCTGTTTCTGTTGCAGACGCAGCTGCCTGCGCTGCTGATCAAGTAACAGAAACACCTCTACCTTGCTGATCATGATGGCCGGGGAGTAGGGTTTGACGATGTAGTCCACGGCGCCGGACTCGTAGCCCTTGAAGACATCCTGATCCTCCATACGCACCGCCGTGAGGAAGATGATGGGCAGGTAGTGGGTGCGCTCATCTCCGTGGAGCAGGTCGGCCAGTTCGTAGCCATCCATACCTGGCATGTTGACATCAAGAATAGCCAGTGCGAAGTCATGATCGAGGGTGGCACGTAGCGCCTCGTCACCACCGTTGGCCCTCACCACCTGAGCGTTCACTCCCTCTAGGGTCTGTTCCAGCGCCACTAGATTGGCTAGCCGGTCATCGACGATGAGTATCTGTTGCACACTGTTCATTGCCAGCCTCCCAGATATGGGCCGTTGGCCTTCTCGGCAGCTGCTTTCTGGAAGGGCTCCAGGCCTTGCAACAGAGTACCAATTTCATTCGGCAGCAATAGGTGGTCGATCCTCGCCCTCTTCATGGCGGCGCTGGGCATCTCGGGGCTTTCGGCGCTCTCGGGATTCTGCACGATGGTCAATCCGCCCTGCTGGGCGATGCGCTGGAGACCCTGTGCGCCATCCTCATTGGCCCCGGTCAGGATGATGCCAACCAGGTGTTGCTTCCAGATTCGGGCGGCACTCTCGAACAGTACGTCAATGGAGGGTCGAGACCAGTTCACCAGTTCATCCACGCTTAGTGCCAGGGTCTCTTCATGTTCCACCAGCATGTGGTAGTTGGCGGGGGCGAAGTAGACGTGTCCCGCCAACAGCTGTTCTTTGTCCGCTGCCTGGCAGACACTCAATGCCAGCTTGGTGTCAATGGTCTGGGCAAAACCGCCCCGGTCCGAGTGGTGGAGGTGCTGGACCATCAGGATGGGTATGCCGTAGTTACACGGCAGGGGCTTCAACACGGAGGTAATTGCCGCCATGCCCCCGGCTGAGGCACCGATGACGATCGCTTTGTAGCCGTTATCCCGCATAATTCATATTCGCTTGTAGAGTCTGGCCTCCTTGTCGACCTCCTTGTAGTTTTCCGCGACAGCCGAGAAGGCGAGTGATTCGGCGGTACCGAGACAGAGAAAACCGCCATGTACCAGACTGTCGGTGAAGAGTTTCAGGGCTCGGTTCTGCAGCTCCTGGTTGAAATAGATCAGCACGTTGCGGCAGATTACCAACTGCATTTCACCGAATACGCCGTCTGCGGTGAGGTTGTGGCTGGCGAAGGTGATCTGTCTCTTTAGCGCATCATTCATCACCGCTGAGTTATAATCGGCACGGTAGTAGTCTGAGAAGGAGTTTTTTCCGCCAGCCTTCTGGTAGTTGGCGGTATAGAGCTTCATACGGCTGAGTGGAAAGATTCCCTGACCTGCCTGCTCCAACGCATCTTCGTTGAAATCGGTGGCGTAGAGGGTGGTCCGTTCCAGCAACTCCTCCTCCTTCAACAGGATGGCCAGAGAGTAGACCTCTTCACCGGTGGCACAGCCAGCGCACCAGATTTTGGCGTGGGGATAGCTGTGCAGGCGGGGTATCACCTGCTCGCGAAGGGTACGGTAGACGAAGGGGTCACGGAACATCTCGGTGACCGCGATGGAGAAGTGCTGCACCAGCCGGGAGAAGAAGGCCCTGTCATGGAGCGCTTGGGGTATGAGTTCTGATATATGCCCATGCCCGGTGAGGGAGAGAAAGTTCTGTAACCGGCGCGCCACCGA
>JBEVXV010000831.1:0-3342 GCA_040505915.1 Sedimenticola sp.
CGATAGTGATACCACGCTCACGCTCTTCTGGGGCGTTGTCGATGTCGGCGTAGTCTTTGAACTCGCCGCCACGAGCTTCAGCCATCACTTTAGTGATTGCTGCGGTCAGCGTGGTCTTACCGTGGTCAACGTGGCCGATAGTGCCTACGTTTACATGCGGTTTGGTACGTTCGAATTTTTCCTTGGACATCGACTCAATCTCCGAAAGATTTCTATACTATCTTAGATAGATTAAAGACAAAACTACGTGCCAACAGCACGTCACCCTAACAAGTAAAACTGGAGCCCATGAGCAGATTCGAACTGCTGACCTCACCCTTACCAAGGGTGTGCTCTACCAACTGAGCTACATGGGCCTTAAACTTCAGGCATCGCTACCGGACCCATCTGCCAGGTTAAACCCGGCTGTCTGCCTACTAGCTATCGACCCTAATAAAAATGGAGCGGGTGATGGGGATCGAACCCACATATTCAGCTTGGAAGGCTGAGGTTCTACCATTGAACTACACCCGCAATGCCAAGCGATACTCGCTCAACGTCACTACACAGCATCAACAAGAGCGATCCTGTCGACCCAACCCCCTATATAACGTAGGGTGGTAAAAACTACCAGAATGAACTCTAAAAATTCACCCCGTAAAACCTGGTGGAGGGGGGAGGATTCGAACCTCCGAAGGCTGAGCCGTCAGATTTACAGTCTGATCCCTTTGGCCACTCGGGAACCCCTCCAGAAAGCCCGCTATTTTGGAGCAGCCCCGCCGGACTGTCAATAGCTTAAATAAATTATCTGAAGCAAACCCAACATCAAATTGTGGAGCCGCGAAATACTAGCACTCATTGGCACCCTATAACAAGAGCAAACAACGCCAACTTAACGGTAATTTCCAAACAATCAGCGGGCCGGGGTCGATTACGCTGAGATTGTGGATAAATTCACAGTTTCTCACCGCTATCGAACCCGACCCAGAAGCCCATCAAGTACCAACGGGACAGTTACCTGAAAATATACTTGGGCTTAAGCCAGTAGACTAGCATCGGCAATATCATCAAAGCGGTAAATACATCGATGATGAGCGCCTCACCGATAAAGATACCCAAACCCCAGGTATTAGCCAGATCGGTACCCAATAGTGGAATAAAACTACCCAACAGCACCACTACAGAGATAATCACCGCAGAACCGGTGGTATCAAGGGTTTTGCGCAGTGCCGTATGCCAGTTGCCCCCGTTCAATGCCATCTCTTCACGCAGCCTGGAAATCATATAGATCCCATAATCCACGCCCAGCCCCATGGCAATACTCAGTGTCACCAGCAGGTGGAAAGCGAGATTGCCCGACCAGTTGCCTACCGAAGTAAAGTAACCTCCAAGGCCATACTGTGCGAAAAGGGTAATGAAAAGGGTAGTGACGAGAATGCCCGCTATCATAATAGACCGGAACATTAGCGCCGTAATAAGCAAAATCGCCAGCGCTGTCTGCAATGGGCTTAACAACCAGTTATCCATAGCCACTTCACGGGTTGCCTCAGTAGCACCCAGGAACCCGCCCACTGCGGGGCGCACATAACCATCACCCTCCTTGGAGAGCTCATTTGAATCACCGCTGAGGTCGCTGACGGGCCCTGAACGCAGGCCAAAATTCACCTTACTGAACCCAGGATCGCTTTTATGATCCTCAATATACTGCTGTATATCCATCGTCACCTGATGGGTCTCCGCCGGGTGCATGGTATTGACAAAACCAAGAATAACGCCCTCATTCCAATCTGGTGACACAAAAGAGTCCATGTCACCCGCCGAAGTCATCGACTCCAGCAGACCGTTATACATCTGTACAATCTCATCCGGTACACGGTCATCATCAGGATCGATATCGGTAAGATATTTGGTGGTTGGTACACGCAGATCCTTAACCACCGGCTTTTCACCCGGCTCTGCCATCAGCAGCATATTCACCAAACGAACATACTGTGCATAGGAGCCGGTATAGCCCACATACTCGTGGGAGCGCATCCAGTTCTCCATAGACTCGATATCGGCCAGAACCTCGGCATTATTCATAATACCCTGCGCACCACAGGCCTCTGAGTCCCAACACCCCATCTCTTTTTTGTGTACCGAACACTGCTGCATACGCTCAGCACGCACTTCGATCTCATAAATGGAATCGGGGTAGTAGTTATCGACACACTCAGGCGTCAACGGCTCCTTACCACGAATAGGGACACTGACGGAGATAACCCCCGGCATGATGGCATTCAGTTTCTCCAAATCCTTCCAGGTGTCAGAGCTCCCCTTGAAGGCGGCGCGGGCATAGTTGATGCCCTTCTCAACACCCGGCATTAGATCCTCAGAGTCGCCATCGGTGATTCCGGTGTAGTGTACCGACAACGCCATAATGATCGCGACAAAACCAACGGGGAGCCACTTACCCGGACCCACCACCAGCTTGGAGATAAAACCACCAGTGGCACTCTCCCATGAGTGCCCCTCTTTTGTTTCACACAACTCCTTCGGCGGGGGAAAGATGGTCAACAGCAGAGGTATCAGTGTGGTAGTGGTAATCAGCAGCGTCAACATACCAAACATGCCAAAATAGGCGTACGCCTTATAGAAGGATATATCCACCGTAGCAAGCGTGGCAAAACCCACCATATCGGTAACAATAGAGAGGGTAGCCGGAACAATGGTGTGCGCTATGGCGATCCGCGCAGATTTGATACAGTCACCATGACCTGCATGCTCGAGCAGAAAACGCCGCGTCACCTGTACGGAGTGGCCGATGCCAATCGCCAGCAGCAACATAGGCGTCAACACCATCATGGTGGTCAGCTTGAACTGACTGAAACCCATCAGACCAAGCGTAAGGGCGATGGTCATACAGACACCCAGCAGCGGAAACAGCGCCCCACGCCAATTGCGGAACTCCGCCCACAATACGACCAATACAATCACAATGGAGATGACGAAAAGCCACCACTTATTGACCAGCTCCTGCAGCATCCAGGCAAGAAAATAGGGTTCGCCCGCCACCAACAGCTCAACCCGCTCATCTTCGCCATACTCATCCATCATGGCACGCACCTGGCGCACCCAGGGTAGATAGACCTCTTTTACACCATCATCATAGTCGGCGATAATAAAGGCGGCCTTGGCCACACAGTGATCTTTATCGTAATCTTCGTAGGCACAGCGCTTACCGCTCTCGTCCCACATGGCCACCAGCATGGGTGCCATCACCGGATTGTTCTTTACCCCCTCACGCAGAAAGGCGAGCTGCTTTTTTGCCTTTTGCGGGTCATCGCTGATCCCCTCGGTGGGGATAAGGCGCTTGAATACGAG
>JBEVXV010000832.1:0-5056 GCA_040505915.1 Sedimenticola sp.
CCAACTTCCGACGTCATGTGCTTACAATGTACGGTGCTGTTGGCATTTTGCTTCCGAGTTTTTATGTTTACCGTTTGTTTGCTGCACGTTTATGCTACCTATTCGAGACTTGTCGTGTGCGTTCATTTTCCGTTTTCATTTCAATGCACATGCGCAGCTTCCTTCGGAGTGGCTAATTAGATGAGACGCTAACGTCACGGACATTTGCGGTTTTCATTGGCTCTCATGTATCGAGAAAGGACAAAAACTCGCACAACATCGCAGTTTCGAAAACGGCGATATGATTGGTTGAAAAGGCAATCGTTTGTTAGACGTTTGCTTTACGTTTGGTACATGTCACATTAACGAGACGCGCCACGACATAACACACCTTACAACAAGTAAATTCTTCGCCGTAAATGGTTTTGAGTTATAGTCATGTTTTTTTTTATAAAAAAACACCAACATTTGGCGGAAGCTTGCGGGCAAATGCAGAATTTAATTACGCATCTGCTTTGAAAGATTCGTCAAATTCTGACATCATTTATGGAAATTATGTTAAATTTTCAAAATCATTTACGACGAAATACCTAAATTTCCGAAGGTACGTTATGTTATGGCGCGTCTCAAATTTTGCGTTTTTCGGCGAAACAAAAACCCAACACCACTCAACCAATAGCTAGACTACATGTACCGACCGATCCCTCACACATGTATAGCCAAACTGAATTAAAGCCATTGACCTACGCTTGAACACTACATTTAGGGTACATCAACACATATTTAATAAATGCATATATTTAATAAAACTAGTCGTTATGTATGACACTATATAAAAGTGTTCCCAGAATTGTGTTGTACTACTGTAGCAGTATTATACGTATTCCGAAACCGAAAGTATAAAGCCGGATGTTTTAAAGAATCTTCCGTGATACGCGAAGAATCAATGATGACCGGAAGAAGCTAATTGTACAACTGCATACCAAGCGATCTCTACATGTACACGTTTTATCGATTTGCGTGCGATTGTACAAATGCACGTTGTTATCAGTTTTATTTCCGAAAGCCAATTGGAGCAAGCCCCACGAAAACGTTATATCGGACCATATTTCTGGCGGTAATTCATACTGCTACATGTAAATGTTATAGACAATATGTATATTTAATGAACCAAGGCAGTTAAACAAGTTTCTGTTAATTCCGGTATTATGGTATTATTTGAAGGTCAATAACTTTAAATAGACCAATGGAATTAATACTAAGAGACCGCATTTTCAGATCCCATTGGGAACGTAAAAGAACAAACATACGCTATATTAAGAGACAATTTTCCGAAGATAGCAATTTTGGCTTTTCCGTTTGGTGGTCTTTTAATACAAGTTTGACTAGTGCATGGAGAACAGGGTGAATGGTGATGTCCACAGGATCAAATGATTAGCGAATTCTTGTTTTCTACAATTTCATAATCGATTCATCATCAATATAGACTTAACTGTCCATTTAACTGGACTTGCATAATAGGTTCAAGGGAAATAAATAGCTATGATCCCCGTATTAAAAGGGGCTGCCTTATTGAATATGGTGGACTGCACGCACAATGAAAATATAGTTTAACTCCTAAAATCATTCAATATAGACGGTTTCTATACAAAAAAAGCAGTATGTACCACGAATTATTGGGTACAGCAGCCATTTTGTATTGTATTCTCCTAAACAACTACGATATCGCTGTTGGGGCCCCTCATATTCCCGTCCTTCGTTATATGTGAATCAGAGCTTCCACTTTCGCTTTCAGAATTTCCAAGTACAGAGATAATGACTAATTTCTGACCACAACATTATTGCCAGAAGATTGGAAAATATATAAATTGCTATAATATTATAGGTATAATATACAATGTAGTATCATTGGTGCACTTAATCGTCATATTTAATTGTAAGACAACCTCTTTGACCCACTGCATGCTTAAAACGCCGTTATCGGTATTAAAATATTACAGTATATTTTTTATGTTTTTGTTTATTGAGCAAAGTACATGTTGTGACCGCTCATTTGAACTGAGACGACACGTTTAAAATAGTGGTCACAATATATACTTCCAATGAGAAATATGAAAAACATTTTATGTTTTAAGTTTTCCGTCAGTGATATGTATGGATGTCAATGATTGGGTTATACCTGTACTTTCCCAGAACTTCAATCAAGAATCAGACTTACCCATAACTCCAATGGGGAACCAGCACAGGAAGTCAGTCGTCACCACCAGCAGCAGATTTCTTGTAACCCTCAAATCAACAGCTCTATTCAACGAGTTTCTGAGCCCTGCTTTAGACTTGGTGATCTCATTGTATATCAACCACTGTCCAAAGCTGATGAGACAAAACATGACGAAATTGAAGCCAATAAAAATCGTGATGGAATAGGCCCATCCCGGCGGCCGATCTGTGGTCAGCGGCAGAGCCAGACAGACACTTGCCTTGTTATAGAACCGACCCTTGAAGTATGACGAATGCCATATGGGAAACATGGCAATAGCAAGGCTTAGAATCCAACACACAACCGAAGCAATCAATGCAGATCGGGTAGTAAATTTCACTTGTCCGAATGGATACTTAATGACCAACAGTCGATCCACCGTAATAAGGCACATGATCAACACGGATGCTTCACTGGAGACGGTGGCCAACATACCAGCAAGAGTACAGCCGTGGCTGTTCCTCCACCAGATATCCTCCGTCATGTACGACCCACGGAAGACCACGTCGGCAATTGCAATTATAATGAGGTAAACACCCATCATGAAATCTGAAATCGCCAAGTTTGTGACAAAAATCCCATAACCAAGCTTCAGCTTACTTGTGTCCCAGATGAGTCTATATACCAACGACAGGACGTTACCCAGGAGTGAAGTAAGACACACAATCCACAGAAATGCTCGTAGGACCTCCTTTCTAATCAAATCTTCGCATGAAGAAAATTCACCTCTGTAGGGAAAGCAATTCTCTTCTGTTACAAAAAGTGGCCGTATGCAGCAAAATGCATACGCATCTGTATAGATGAATTGACCATGGACCATATCGGAAAACATTGCATCATTGTATGACAAAATCTGATTGTTTTCAATATGAAGAGAATCCACTTGTAAATTTCTGAAAGCAAAATCGTCAACAGTCTCAATCAAGTTGTTCGATATATCAAGCTTCTCCACTACCAGACCGGAAAACGTGTCCGCCAACAACGTATGAATCCTTGTTCCGGTTATCAAAAGATATCTCAAATGTACAAGTCCTCTGAATGTATTTGGATTGATACTTGCCAAATGTATATTACCCGTGAAATCAATTTCAATTAACTTGCTCTGGTAGAGAAATAAACCGGCATCCAACATAGTGATGTCGGTGTGTCGAATGGTTAATGTCTGTAGGCTGACCATTGAATTGAATATTCCTGTCGGTATTATTCCCATGGTGCAGTGTGAGAGGTCCAGCTGCAGCAGAAACGGGAGGTCAACCTCACGCTGGCTGCTGTAGCTGTCAAACACGTGTTTGTTCCGTCTCAGCGTTAGTATTCGCGTCACATCTGACACGTTGTACCAGGTGAGGTCTTCAAATCTCCCATCACTGCAGTCAACGGTCAGACCCTCACAGACACATGGCTCCGGGCACCTGAAATAGGGGGATACACTCAGCGCATTTATCATGTTTGTATATTCGTTGGGTCTCGCATCATCTTGCAAGCGGGCATAAAATGCCTTGTATAAGTTATGGAAGTTTCAAGATGATCAAGGTGATCAGAGTGTGGCATCCTATATTCCGACACCAAAACAACAATTTTCTCCAATGAGATTCATGTATAAATTGTTCATACTTCAATTGATTATCATGGGCCCATTTCACGAACGTTTCTAAGTTGTCTTAGATACTAAGTAGACGAACAGGAGAATGTGGTATAATTGTCCTATGAAAACTGGAACAATTGCCTATAGTCTGTCAATAACAACATTCAGTGTCCAGTCATCTCCAGAATAAATCTAGTTAAACTGTTTACTGTGACAGTCGCACAAAATCAGTCTTTACACATTAAATATTTATTCATTCAATCGTACAAACATTATACATCTAGTTTTCTTATTTCCTATAAAGTATTAACATATATTGGAAGAATATTGGAATCGTCTCTTCAGGATATAACATTTACAATGTATCAGGTGAGGCTAGAAAACGCATAGAAAATGCCAGAAGAGCGTAATCGAAATACACCGTCATGTTATTCCGATTATCAGGTAACTGAAACAATCAGACATACTCAATGTTTTTCAAAACCGAACATAGTTTGCATGTGGAATTGTTCATGTCGCATTATTGATGTCATTTGATGATCTTATGCAACCAACAAAATATCAAAGGTAGTTCTTGCTCCAGATGGACACTGCTTAATACAATATATGATGGAGTTTAACCCAAGCAACGATTGGTGTAGCAGTTGTATCACATTTACCACTGTTCTTTGCATGTGTGTTTTCATACAAGAGAACACCCGCAAATTAAAAATGGGAAAAAGTAATCAACTAAATTTTCACGCGACGCCAATGGCAACTATAGAAATAAATAATTTAAGCCACAACAAATTACATCACTTAATGTGACACGTATTCGTACACATTTGGGTCCGAGGAAAAAAGTCATCAACCACATAATACTCTTGTAAAATACAGTAGACAAAATGTAATATATATGATATGCCATCCTGCATGTACACCATTGACAATCATAAAACAATCCACTCATGACCGCCTTTTCCCTATAAACAACTCGTTCGCTAGTATTGGGGCAGATTTCTGATATCTGGTGTCCTAACCCGTATCATATTTTTTATATTACACTGTGTAATAATACCTGCATCGATTTTAATTGGCTGACCGCATCGCCTTAAGTATGTACATGTATATTTATATTTTGACTCCGATGTTATGGTAAATAGAGGATCTCAAACGAGCTTCCATTTCATATGAGATTTATGAAACGAGTCAGGCATAATTTATGCACCGAGCCTTAGCGAGGTGCATACATTTGCTGA
>JBEVXV010000833.1:0-13353 GCA_040505915.1 Sedimenticola sp.
TTTCAATAAACACCGCCCCCCGTAGGAGTGAACTTGTTCGCGATTAGCTTCGTAGGAGACTCTTCGCGAACAAGTTCGCTCCTACGCGATATTCCAATAGCGTTATGCTTGCTTGTGGGCTTCTGGCAAATACCTTGCAACTGCCACCGTATGTCAATAAACACCGCCCCCCGTAGGAGTGAACTTGTTCGCGATTAGCTTCGTAGGAGACTCTTCGCGAACAAGTTCGCTCCTACGCGACATTCCAATAGCGTTATGCTTGCTTGTGGGCTTCTAGCAAATACCTTGCAACTGCCACCGTATTTCAATAAACACCGCCCCCCGTAGGAGTGAACTTGTTCGCGATTAGCTTCGTAGGAGACTCTTCGCGAACAAGTTCGCTCCTACGCGATATTCCAATAGCGTTATGCTTGCTTGTGGGCTTCTAGCAAATACCTTGCAACTGCTACCGTATGTCAATAAACACCGCCCCCCGTAGGAGCGAACTTGTTCGCGATTAGCTTCGTAGAAGACTCTTCGCGAACAAGTTCGCTCCTACAAGTACCAGCTGTTTCAATCGAAACAATTTTCAGAGTTATTGCGCACAGCCGGTTACCTTTATCTGCAATCATGTCATCAACAGGCCAGCGAGCTTTGGATGTGTTGAACAAAGGGGAAAGCAGATCTTCAATCAATAAAAAACGCCCGTAACGGGCGTTTTTTACTATCAACTGAATCACGCTATCTACAATCAGAAAACACCCTTGTCATTGAGAAATTGAGTGTACTCCTTGTCCGTTCCTTCAATATGCTCTATCAACCAGCGAAAGAGAAAGCTTGACAGCTCTCCCAGCGCTTCATGACCTCGCTTTTCATAATCCTGAAGAAACCCCTCAACCTGGAGTGCCATCTCCCGATGCTTCGCTTTGTGCTCTTCAAAAGCGGGGTAACCGTGCTCTTCCATCACCCCCTCTTCATGGGCAAAGTGATTTTTTGTATAAGTGACAAGTTCGTCAAGAGTCGCTCGTTCAAACTCATCACCGGTATGGTAGTCGTAGGCGGTCTGAAACTTATCCAACAGCCGAATAAGCTCTTTGTGGTCTTCATCAAGAGCGGCAACACCCACACTGTAAGCGTCATTCCATACAACCTGGTCTTTCTCCCTTATCTTTCTGTAGACCAGGGGAACCATTAATAGCAGCGCCAGCAAAACCCAGGAGACGGGATTATCAAATCCAAAGAGAAAACTAAGCCCCGCAGCGACAATCAGCAGGCCAAGCACCATAGTCCAGATCAGCGCACTCTGTTTTTTGTTCATAATAATTCTGTACTCATAACAAAGGAAACTTCCGAAGGTATCCAAACACCATGATGATGCCAGGATAAATGATAGTGAATTTTTTTAATCGCAGTGAAATAAATATAATAATTTTTTATCCCATATGCAATCAACCGTGAATGCCATAAGTAAAAACCGTGATTTGATCTATATCAAACATGATAACTAAAATTCTATATTCACTGCCACAAAGAGAATCAAATAATTAAATGATTACATACTGTTATATTCGATATCGTTAAAATAATGCAGCACTTATTCACCTCTTTTTCGAAATCATTTCTCAGATGTATAACATAGTATAAGCTGATATATATCATATTACTGCCGTTTATTAAAAAAATTTATAGCTTCGTTTTATTGCACTGATGAGTTGAATCATTTAGCGCCATTTTTACTTTTGATCAAAGTCAAAGATATTCAATTGCAGCTATTAGAAAGTAGCGCTCGGGTTACTAATTACCCTGTCGGATGCTCACTGAGCATCCCCGTCCTGCATTAGCTATCAATTTGGGGATTGATTAAATGAAGAAAATGAAATTCGGTCTATCCGCTCTTGGGCTGGCCATCGGTTTCGCAGCATCAGGCATGTCCATGAGTGTCTCTGCCGCCGACCCTGCCCTTTCAGAAGCAGATTTTGAAAAAGCAAAAACTATCTATTTCCAGCGTTGCGCAGGCTGCCATGGCACCCTCCGCAAAGGTGCCACGGGTAAGAACCTTGAACCCAAGAACACCAAAAAGCTTGGTCAAACGCGTCTTGAAAAGATTATCACCTACGGAACAGAAGGTGGTATGAACAACTTTGATGACATCCTGAACAAGGATGAAATCACCATGATCTCCAAGTACATCCAGGAGACACCACCGATTCCACCCGAGATGTCTCTGGCTACAATGATAGAGGGGCACAAGGTCTTCGTGGAACCCAAGGACTATCCCACCAAACCCATGCATGGCCGCAACTGGGAGAACTTCTTCCTGGTCATCGAACGTGACGCAGGTAAGATAGCAGTAGTTGATGGCGACAAGAAAGAGGTCATCGCTCATATCCCAACAGGCTACGCGGTACACGTGCTGAAAACCGTAGAGCATCACCAGACCCTGCATGCTGAAAATGCAGGCCGTTTCTGGTACATCATGGGCCGTGACGGCATGATGACCAAGATCGATCTCTGGGCCATGCCTGACAAGATGAAGGTAGCTTCGGTTCAGGTCGCCTATGATGCCCGCGATGTTGCCGTATCCGGCGATGGCAAATACGTCATCGGTGGTGGTTACTGGCCACCCCATTTCGTCATCCTTGACTCCAAGACTATGATGCCACTGAAGGTGGTCTCTGCCCGTGGCGTGAATGTCGATGGCGAGTACGTAAATGAGTCCCGCGTCGCTGCAATCTACGATACCCCGATGGAAACATCCTGGCTGGTCGCCATGAAGGAGCTGGGGCAGATGTGGCAGGTTGACTACAGTGACATCGAGAACCTGCAGATCACCAAAATCGACTCTGCCAAGTACCTGCATGATGGTTTCTATGACCCCACCGGCCGTTACTTCCAGATCGCGGCTAATGCATCCGACAAAATGGTGGTGGTTGATACCAAGACCCGGAAGCTGGAATCGATGATTGATGTGGACAAAAAGCCGCATCCCGGTCCTGGTGCTAACTGGATAGATCCTAAGTGCGGCCCTGTCAGCGGCACCACCCACCTGGGTGTAGGTAAAGTCACTGCCTGGGGCAACGACCCCGTAGGTCATAAGGATCAGGCGTGGAAAATATGCTACGAAGTCGAAACTGACGGCGCTGGCGTATTCCTCCGTACCCATCCAAAATCAGACTATGTCTGGGCTGACCAGACCAAACATCCTGAGCCTGAGGTTCAGCAGTCCATACAGGTCATCTCCAAGAAGACCCGTGAGATTGTCAAAACTATCCGTTTGACCGAGAAGAAAGGTTATGCAGCCGTTCATATCGAGTTCAACAATGATGGTTCTGAAGTCTGGACCTCTGTCTGGAACCGCGCAGACAGCTTGAAGCCTAACGGTGAAATCATCATCTTCGATGCCAAGACTCTGAAAGAGATAGGACGCATCAAAGGGCTCTACGCACCTACTGGTAAGTTCAATGTTTACAACCGCGTCAACCATGTAACCTGATATATTTAGGTATGTAGCTTGAGGCAATAAAGCGGACATGGAGTCATTCCATGTCCGCTTTTTTATTACTCATCTTCCGTTACTGGGGCAAATAATAATGACGGATAGAATCACCACTAAACCCAGCCTGATGTCACGCCGGCTGATTTGGGGCACCACCATTGGTGGCGCTGTTATATTCTTTATAGCCGGAATCATCTTCTGGGGAGGCTTTAATACAGGAATGGACGCAACAAACAGGATGGAATTCTGTATTAATTGCCATGAGATGGAAAAAAATGTTTACGAGGAGTACAAGCCAACTATTCATTACTCCAATCGTACAGGCGTTCGCGCCACCTGCCCTGACTGTCACGTCCCGGATCCATGGATCCATAAAATGGTGAGAAAGATCCAGGCCAGTAACGAGATCTACCACAAGCTGATGGGTACGGTGGATACCCCTGAGAAGTTTAATGAGCACCGCCTGACAATGGCGAAACGGGTGTGGAATGCAATGAAAACCACCGATTCCCGTGAGTGCCGTAACTGCCACAACTTTGAATCAATGAACCCGGAGTTTCAGAAACCCCGGGCACGCAAGCAACATCTGAACGCCTTTACTACAGGCCAGACCTGTATCGACTGCCACAAAGGTATCGCTCACAAGCATGTTCGCGACCTTCTCAGTGATGAAGAGCTTGAGACTCTTGAGGCGCCCGAGCCCTCCTACATACGTAAAGTCCCGGAGATGTTCCTTGAGGGTATGAGGCGAGTCGAGGCAAAGGAAGCCGCCGAAGCTGAAGCAGAGAAAATTGCCAAACAGAAAGCCCGTGAGAAAAAAATTGCCTCCAGGAAAGCACAACAGGAGCGTACAGATAAGGCTGTCGCAGACGCCCTGGAAGCATTCAAGGCAGAGTTGGCTGGCGGTGTCGCCGCTGCAACGGCAGCCACCGCTCCCGCTGCCGGTTTTGGTATCGATTGGGGTAGTGTTCCAAGTCGAAATATCACTCTCCTCTATCCGGGACAGACCTCTATGGAGTGGGTAATAACCGGAAAGGATCACGGTGGAGCACGCCCCTTCATAAAGGGAGGTGACCGCTGTACAACCTGTCACGATAAGGAAGCCGCCGACATGGGTAAAAAGATGGTCACCGGCGTCAAGGCAGAGCCGACACCGATCCCGGGCAAACGGGGCAGTATTCCTGTGGACGTTCAGGCAGCCCATGATGGAGAAAATCTCTACCTGCGCTTTGCCTGGGAAGATACCGACCATGTACCGGTGCCCTTTGTCGAGGGCGGCAAAATGGACCCTGAAAATCCAATGAAGCTGGCGGTCATGTTTGCCACCGATGAGGTTGAGTATGCTGACCGCTCCGGTTGCTGGGGAACCTGTCACCACGATGCACGCTCCATGCCCCATGCACCGGCAACAGATGCGGTGACCGAAAGTGATGCTGCAAAACAGCTCGATATAACAAACGGTATCACCAAGTACATCAAGGAGAGCCGCAGCAAGATCGAAGTAAAAGGACGCCGCGGCAAGAAGCGTGGCGGCTGGGACAAACTGAAGAGTGCTGATGAGACCAAAGCGGCAATGGATGGCAACCTTTATATGGATCTGCTGCGCTACAAGTCCGGTAAGGGTGAAACCGAGGATGGCCACATCCTTGAGCAACGGACAATGGCTGGTGGTCAGGGCTTTGAAGTAGACGCACGCAAAGAGGGCAACACCTGGATCTTGGTGATGAAACGTAAACTACAGTCCGACATGCAGGGTGATCTCGATCTGGCCCTGGATCAGGTCTACAACTTCGGTTTTGCCATCCATGACGACCACAGCAGCGCCCGTTTCCACCATGTATCACTGGGCTACAAACTGGCATTTGACAGTGAAGCTGAGGGGGTGGAGATCAATGCAGTGAAGCGCGATGCAGCAGCACCCAGTACCGCCCCGGCAGCACCTGCAGGCGCAGATGCCGGTAACCCAGGCACAGAGATCAACGTTGACTGGAGCAAAGCGTCAAGCCGTGAGATCACCCTACTCTACCCAGGTGAAACCTCAATGGAGTGGGTAATAACCGGTAAGGATCATGGCGGTGCCCGTCCCTTCATCAAAGGCGGGGATCGCTGCACCACCTGTCACGACAAGGAGGCCGCCGACATGGGTAAGAAAATGGTCACCGGCGCCAAGGCGGAGTCCTCCCCCATTCCGGGCAAACGTGGGTCGATTCCCGTTACCGTTGAGTCAACCCACGATGGAGAAAATCTCTACCTCCGTTTCAGCTGGCCCGAAGGGGAGCACGCCCCGGTGCCGTTTGTCGATGGTGGAAAAATGGATCCGGAAAATCCCATGAAGCTGGCGATGATGTTTGCCACCGACGAGGTTGAGTATGCTGATCGCTCTGGTTGCTGGGGAACCTGCCATCACGATAGCCGCACCATGCCTCATACACCGGCGGCGGACGCCGCCAGCGGCAGCCCCGTGGCCCAGCAACTTGATTTAAGTGGCGGCATCACCAAGTACATCAAGGAGAGCCGCAGCAAAATCGAGGTAAAAGGCAGACGGGGGAAAAAACGTGGCGGTTGGGACAAGCTGAAATCTGCTGACGAACTGAAAGCTGCTGTAGAGAGCAGCAAATATATGGACATCGTCCGCTACAAGTCAGGCAAGGGTGAGATTGAGGATGGTCATATCCTTGAGCAACGCAAGATGAGCGGAGGCCAGGGAGCGGAGTTCAATGCTGAACTACGGGATGGCACCTGGACTGTTGCAATGAAGCGAAAGCTGACGTCCGACAAGCCTGGAGATATATCCTTGGCAAAAGATCAGGTCTACAACTTTGGTTTTGCCATCCATGATGACTACAGCAACGCCCGTTTCCATCACGTCTCCCTGGGTTACAAACTGGGATTCGATAATGCCGAGACTGAGGTAAACGCTACCGCACAGTAGTAAATAGGTGGAGCTACCCGGAAACGCACAGGGATGAGTGTTTTCGGATGCGCCTACTATAATAGCGGGATCGAAGTAAGCGTCATTGGGAGGTACCCATGCATTTTCATGCACCTGCACGATGGAAGAGCATCACACGCAACCTGCTGATCCTGTCACTCTGCTGCAACAGCTCCACTCTCTTTGCCAATGGCAACCCAGAAGTGGAAGTGGAGATCATCAAGTTCAAATTCCAACCCCGGGAGATCACTGTCAAGGTCGGCGACACCGTACGCTGGATCAACAGGGAGAAGCGCCAGTACCACAGCGTCTGGTTTGAGCAGGCGGGCGATCCGGAGCCGGATTACATCTTCCCCGACGAAGCCTATGAGCGTACTTTTGACACACCGGGCACATTTCCCTACCGCTGCGGCCCTCACTCGAAAATGACTGGTACCGTCACAGTCGAAGTAACTTACCAACAGGGTAACTATTGAGAGGCCTTCCGTGGCTTTTGAGAAACAATAAAAATAGTTCATATCTTATTGTTTTATATGTCTTTTAACTTGTATTGACCGAAGTCAAAGCCAAAGGATCGGAACAGCTGATAGATTGCATTAAAATCGCGCTGTTATCGATGAGTACCGCAATGCACAGATATCTATTCGTACCGCTTATTCTGCTTACTTCAGCAGCATTTGCAGCGGCACAGGTGGAACTCAAACCCCAGCGCAAGGCAGAGATTATTCACCTGTTGAAGCACGACTGCGGCTCATGCCACGGTATGCGCCTTGAAGGCGGCTTGGGTCCGGCGCTTAAACCCGAGCGGCTGAAAAACTGGAGCGTCGAAATGCTCGCTATCACCATTCGTTACGGCCGTCCCGGTACACCCATGCCCCCTTGGGGACCATTCCTCACCGAAGCTGAAGCGGTCTGGTTGGCACAGCAGTTGAAGCAGGGCATTCAACCATGAAACATCTACACAGGTTGTTGTTGCCGCTGCTGTTACTTCTTTCCGGATTTGCTCACGGTGAGTGCCTGATCCGTGGCACCGGGGATATGGGTATCATCATCGAGCGGGCTGCAGGCAGTCTCAAGGTGGTGGAGACCACCACCCACAGTGAACTGTTCCAGGTACCGGATCTCGGCGATCTCTCCCACGCCTCCGCCGTCTACTCAAGGGATGCACGCTACGTCTATATATTCGGCCGTGATGGCGGCCTCACCAAGGTGGATATCCTCTGCGGGAAAATCGTCAAGCGCATTGTTCAGGGCGGCAACAGTATCGGCGGCGCCATCTCCCAGGACGGCTCTCTGATTGCAGTATCCAACTATGAGCCGGGGGGAGTGAAGATATTCTCCTCCGACGACCTTTCCCTGGTTGCTGATATTCCAGCCACCCCAATAGCAAACGGAAAGCAGTCGAAGACCGTTGGCCTGGTGGACGCCCCTAACCAACGCTTTGTCGTCAGCCTCTACGATAGCGGCGAGAGTTGGATCATCGACATGAAAGACCCCAAGGCGCCAGCTATCAAGCGCTTCACAAATATCGGCCGCCTCCCCTACGATGCGCTGATCACACCCGACGGTCGCTACTACATCGCCGGACTGTTTGGGCAGGACGGTCTCTCCCTTATCGACCTCTGGCACCCTGAAAAGGGTGCGCGGCTGATTATGGAAAATTACGGTCGGGGCGGAAAAAAACTGCCGGTCTACAAAATGCCCCACCTCGAAGGCTGGGCAATGGCAGGCAACCGTGCTTTCCTCCCCGCCGTCGGCCGACACTCGGTACTGGTGGTCAGCAGCGACAGTTGGCAGGAGATAAAACAGATTCCGGTTCACGGCCAACCCGTATTTGTAATGGCCCGCCCTGACGGGCGCCAGATCTGGGTCAACTTCGCCTTCCCGCACAACGACACCATTCAGGTTATTGACAGTGAGTCACTAAAGATTGTTAAAACCCTCAAGCCCGGCAAAGGCACCCTGCACATGGAGTTCTCCCCTCGTGGTGAAGAGGTGTGGATCTCAATTCGAGATCAGGATGAGGTGCAGGTGTACGACACCCGGACACTGACACAGACAGCCCGCCTGGCGGCTGACAAGCCCAGCGGTATCTTTTTCACAGCCCGTGCTCATCAGACAGGACTATAGTATGGCCACCACAGCACCTATTATTGAGCGTCCCTCCTGGCAGGGCGACAGTCCCAAAGAGGTCAAGTTGAACGATCTGGAGAAGCGGCTGCTGAACGAGTATCAAAAGGGTTTACCACTCACACCCACTCCCTACGCTGATATCGCAACCCACTTGGGAACCAGTGAAGCTCTGGTGCTACAGATACTCAGCAGGCTTCAGGAGATGGGTGTTATCAGCAGGATTGGGCCGGTATTCAAACCCAAACGCGTGGGGGTCAGCACTCTGGTGGCCATGGCCGTACCCGAAGAGCAGTTGGAACTGGTCGCAGAGCAGATCAACAACTACGCTGAGGTTAACCACAACTACGAGCGTGAGGATAGATACAACCTCTGGTTTGTAGTCACCGCAGGTGATAAAACCCGTCTCCAGGCGGTACTCACCGAGATGAAGCATCGGACCGGATACCCCCTTCTCAACCTACCCCTTGAGAAGCAGTTTCATATCGATCTGGGATTTCCATTATGGTGCTGACTGAACAGGATTACCGGTTGATTGCCGAAATACAGGGCGGCCTGCCACTCTCAAGCCACCCCTACGCCGAGGTCGGCGCCCGCATCGGGCTCGCTGAAGAGGCGGTTCTCGAGCGCATCGGCCTGATGCAGGAGACGGGAGTCATTAAACGCATGGGGCTGGTAGTACGCCATCACGAGCTGGGGTACAGGGCCAACGCCATGGTGGTATGGGATGTACCGGATTCAAGACTCGATGCCGTTGGCGAAGCACTGGGGGATGAACCCTGCATCACCCTCTGTTATCAGCGCCCCCGCCGACTGCCGGAGTGGCCCTACAACCTTTTCACCATGATTCACGGCAAAGAGCGGCACCGGGTTCTCGATACCATTGAGAGCCTCAGCCAACTGCCGGTGATGACGGAAGTCCCCTACAAAGTGCTCTTCAGCGGGCGGCGCTTCAAACAGCGTGGTGCGCGCTACCAGTAGTGGATAGAGTAGACCGCGCCATCATAAACAACCTGCAGGGAGGCTTTCCTGTCGATGATCGCCCGTATCTGCAAGCCGCTGAAAAACTCGGCATTAAGGAGAGTGAGCTGATCCGGCGACTGGAGAGTATGCTGCAACAGAAGCAGCTCTCCCGCTTTGGCCCACTCTACAATGCAGAACGGCTCGGCGGCGGCCTCAGCCTCTGCGCCATGTCCATTCCAGGCGAAAAATTCGAGCTGGTTGCCGACCAGGTAAACAGCTTCCCTGAAGTGGCGCACAACTACGCCCGTGACCACGCCTTCAATATGTGGTTCGTGCTTGCCACCGAGCAGGCGTCACGCATCGATGAGGTGCTGACCGAAATTGAAGAGACCACAGGATATCCTGTCTACAACATGCCCAAAGAAAAGGAGTTCTTTATCGGGCTGAAATTCGAAGTCTGACAGCGGTACAGTATTAAGCCTCTCTTCGTGACCTCTCAATAAGCCTGTCTTCAACCCGGGTTCAAGATACAATAGGCTTTTAATCATCAGGATACTCCCTTGAAACAACGAAAACTCGGCCAAAAGATCACATTTATCATCGCCATCATCTGCTATATATGCGGCGTTGGTTTTATCGTAGCCTCTGGTTACTACGGATCCCAGATCGGTACAGAGAGTCCCATATTCGCCAGTTTTGCTGCCTCAGTCGTTTTCTTCTTTGGCGCCGGAGTGGTCCTTCACGTCATGGGCTCAATTGATATGCCTGATCTGCGGGTTAACCGGGTCAAACCCACAGATTGAGTCCTGTCGCGCCGGGGGATGAGTGCTTGATATGAATAGAGAGATCATCATAACTCCTGGTTCCATTGGTGACTGGTTGCGCCAGGGCTGGCACTACTATCGCAAAAACGCCTTAATCAGCAGCACCTATATTGCCCTCTTTCTGTTACCGGGCTCCGTCATGCAGTACGCCATGATATCAGAGGGATACGGTCTCTTTTACTTCTTACTCACTAGCGGCTTTATCATCCTGATACCCGCCCTGTCGGCACTTTACTATCCGCTCACATCCATCAGTGACAGTGGGCTGCAGGGCAATATCAACGACATCATGAGTGGATTGGCCCGTGTGCCCAGAGCTTGCTGGGTACTCACTGTGTTCATGCTTGCCCTCTATCTTATCTGGATCACGGATGCCGCCATCGTCTACAGCTTCTACTTCAAACTCGATCCGGTTTTACTCAGCGAATACCTAGCAGACCCCGGTTATCGTTCAGAGGTCAATAGCTTCATAATCAACATCAGTCTTGCCGGTATGGTTCTGGCCTGCATTGCCTACACCGTCACCGTATTTTCCCTCCCCCACGCCTTCGAAGCTCAAGCAGGATTTGTTGATGCTGTTGTTTTCAGCGTTAAAAGTATAATTGCCTATTTTCGTGTCATGCTGCTGTGGGCGCTGGTTCTGAGTATCTCCCAGGTCACTGTACTGCTGATATTTGCACCGCTGGAGATCGTACTGTTACCGATCCTTGCCTATGCCAATCTCGCCGCTTATCGCCAAGTCAGTAGAGCTTTACACCATGGTTGACAGCACCGATCCTATATTCGATGAGCTTGACCGCCGTATAGTCAAGGAGACACAGGGCGGCCTGCCGCTGGTGCCCCAACCCTACGAAGAGATCGCCAGGCGCCTTGGGTGCAGCGCAAACGAAGTGATGAGCCGAATGCAGAAAATGCAGGAGCGTGGTGCTATCAGGCGTATTGGTGCTGTTCCCAATCACTACACATTGGGCTTCCGTGGAAATGGAATGACCGTGTGGGATCTGCCCGATGACAAGGTGGAGGAGTATGGTGAAAAAATCGGCAGCCTCGACTTTGTCAGTCACGCCTACCAGCGCCCCCGCCATCAACCCCAATGGAACTACAACCTCTTCGCCATGGTCCATGGCAAGGATCGTGATGAAGTGATGGAGAAGGTGAAAATAATTATTGAGCTACTCGGTGGACACAACCGTGGACACGAAGTGCTGTTCAGCTCAAAAATCCTGAAGAAAACAGGCATGCGATTCTAGCGGTTCGATATTAAGGGGCCGGAAATAAACGCAAATGAACGCAAATAATCACGACCAAACTGGGACGAGTAAATAGGAATCGAAAAGCACATGAAACATTGTAACTATTCAGCACATCATCGAGTACCGTGCTTATCATTAACTACTTGCTCCAGGAATCGCATAAATTCATCCATGAAGCTTACTTTGGCATCCATGCCAAAGATATTCCTTCCGCAAGTAGTCAACAATAAGCACTCAGTGCCAAATTTGAGGCCATGGTGAATAGTTACAAAATATTTGCGTTTATTCGCGTTCATTTCCGGCTAAATAGCTTTCATTAGACATCTAACCCACTTTACAACTGACAACTGATTATAAAATGTTCCGAATCTCACAATTCATGCAGGAGTTAGAGGCCCCAAAACCTTTGGGTTCCAAGCGCAATCCGCCCGGTCCGGTGGTTATCTGGAATCTGGTACGGCGCTGCAACCTCACCTGCAAGCACTGCTACGCCATCTCGGCTGATACCGACTTTCCCAATGAGTTGAGCACAGACCAGGTGTTCGAGGTGATGGATGACCTCAAAGGTTTCAAAGTACCGGTACTGATTCTCTCGGGTGGTGAGCCCCTGTTGCGCCCCGATATCTACGAGATTGCCCATCGTGCCAAGGAGATGGGCTTCTACACCGCCCTCTCCACCAATGGCACCCTTATCGACGAAAGCAACATTGAAAAGATCGCCGCCGTCGGCTTCGACTACCTGGGCATCAGCTTTGACGGTATTGCAGAAACCCACGACAGTTTCCGTCGCAAGGAGGGCGCCTTTGATGCCTCTATGATAGGGCTCCGTCTCTGCCGTGATCAGGGTATCAAAGTGGGTTTGCGTTTCACCATGACTCAGGACAATGCCGATGAGTTGCCACAACTGCTCGATCTGATGGATGAGGAGCGGGTGGACAAGTTCTACTTCTCCCATCTCAACTATGCAGGTCGGGGAAATAAGAACCGCAAAGACGATGTCTTTCTCAACACCACCCGCTGGGCCATGGAGCTGCTGTTTGAGCGCGCACTGGCCGATGTAAGAGGTGGACGAAAAACCGAATTTGTCACCGGTAACAATGATGCCGATGGTGTCTACCTGCTGCATTGGATACGCAAGCACTTCCCGATGCAGGCGGAACATATCAATGCAAAACTCGCCCAGTGGGGGGGGAACAGTTCCGGTGTCAATATCTCCAATATCGACAACCAGGGCAATGTCCACCCGGATACCATGTGGTGGCACTACAACCTGGGCAACGTAAAAGAGCGTCCCTTTTCAGAGATCTGGCAAGACGCCTCAGACCCCATTATGGCCGGGCTGAAACAGAGCCCGAGAACAGTGGGCGGTCGTTGTGGTGAGTGTGCCCATTTCGATATCTGTGGCGGCAACACACGAGTGCGCGCCCTGCAGCTCACCGGTGATGCCTGGGCCGAAGATCCAGCCTGTTACCTTACCGACGAGGAGATCTCTACTTGAGATTAGAAGTAACTATTCAGCACCGCAAAGAAATCGCTGGTAACTGTTCAGATTGCCCCTGAAATTCGTCAGTTCAAGGCGAAAAATGTGAGTTTACATGGCTAAATGATCATTTTTTAACGCAGAAATGGCGGATTTCAGGGGTGAGCTGAATAGTTACGATTAGAAATACATATGTAGGTAGGACCAAGCCACAAAAGCAAACACAGTGTAAGAGCGCACTTGTTCGCGATAGGCTCCGATACGCGCTCTTCGCGAACAAGTTCGCTCCTACAATC
>JBEVXV010000834.1:0-6002 GCA_040505915.1 Sedimenticola sp.
GGATACACTGTGATTATGTCGTTGTTACGCCTAATTCGTCAGAGCCACGAGAAAGACGCTGGTGGTTCAAATGGCGGATACTGGTAAACTCACTAGCGAGGCTGGTGGGAGGGGCTTGTGTCTGACGCGTCATACGTCACGGTTAGGATGAATGCGACGGTCTACCACACTCCTCCCTGTTTTATGCATTAGGCCCTTTCCTCAAATTAGGCGACTCCGCCATTCATTCCATTGGTGTAGAAGTAGTTTCTTCCTCCGGGGACTAGGACCAGGAAACTGATGAAAGGTTCCGGATAACTGATGCGACTCATCCGCTATTAGAGCAGAGGTCCTCCAAATTTCCTTGAGATTTCCATCGTGGCCCGTTGTCGTCCCACTGACGATACGGCATGTCCAGTCCGGTATGGTCCTAGATACCGGATTTGACTCATCTGTTATTATAACAGAGGTTCCCCTGAAGTTGGTTTTGGGTTCCATGGGGGTGGGGGCCAGTCGGTGGTGAGGTTTTCTTGCTCAGATGACTAGGACTGGTCCGAATGGGGCCCTTGTGTCAGCTCCTAAAGGTCCAGGATAGCTGATTCGACTCATCTGCTAGTATAGCGGAGGTCCTCCAGAAGTGTTTGATGTCTCCATGGCGACCAGGCGACCCATTGTTCTGCCGAAGATACTACACCTCGTGTCCAATCCGGTCTGGTCCAGGATTACCCGGTTTGACTCATCTGTTAGTAAAACAGAGGTCCTGCATAAGTCCTTGATGTTCCATGGCGACCAGGCGACCCGTTGTTCTGCCGAAGGTACCACATATAGTGTCCAATCCGGTCTGGTCCAGGATTACCCGGTTTGACTCATCTGTTAGTAACACAGAGGTCCTGCATAAGTCCTTGATGTTCCATGACGACCAGGCGACCCGTTGTTCTGCCGAAGGTACCACACATAGTGTCCAATCCGGTCTGGTCCAGGATTACCCGGTTTGACTCGTCTGTTAGTAAAACAGAGGTCCTCCGTAGGTCCTTGAGGTTCCATGGCGACCAGGCGACCCTTGGTTCTGCCGAAGGTACTGCACATAGTGTCCAATCCGGTCTGGTCCAGGATTACCCGGTTTGACTCATCTGTTAGTAACACAGAGGTCCTGCATAAGTCCTTGATGTTCCATGACGACCAGGCGACCCTTGGTTCTGCCGAAGGTACTGCACATAGTGTCCAATCCGGTCTGGTCCAGGATTACCCGGTTTGACTCATCTGTTAGTAAAACAGAGGTCCTGCGAGAGTTCTACCAAAGAGGCTAGATATAGTGTCCATCCGGTCTGGTCCAGAATTATCGATTCGACTCATCTGTTAGTAGAACAGAGGTCCTCTATAAGTCCTTGATGTTTACCTGGTGACCAGTTGTTATACTGAGTACACGAGACACTCTGTCCAGCTCTAGATAGGTGAACTTGGCTCTATGGCCTGCTTTACTCATCGGCTATAAGAACCGAGGTCATTTGCAATTTGTTGAAATCGGTTGGCTCCTACCGGGGCATCTGATAGGCCCGTCGTCCATTTTCCAGGGTTGTTGACAGGATGGTTGCCACCGATTCCCCTCGGATACGGCCCACTAAGTCAGCCACCTCCCCCAGGTATGCAGGAGTGTTGACCTCGTGGCTACTGCTCGCAGACAGATATGGAGAGTCTGTCTCTACTAATAGCCGGTCCGCGGGCACTTGTCGTAGCGCCTCTTGCTGCTGATCGTCAAAACTCTTGACCAAGCCGGTAAATCCAAAGTAGCACTGGGGGTACGCTGTCCTCCAGGCTCGCAGTTCATTTGGACCTCCGTTGAAGCAGTGGAGGTGGATCCGTTGCTCCGACGGACAATGTTTTTTGGTGATCTCCAGCCCTCTTTGGGATACCTCACGCATGTGCACGTCGTGTCTGCTCCCCCGAAGATGCAGTATGATCGTGTGCTTGGACAAGGCGAAGCACAAGACCCGGTGCAAGACTTCTTCTTGCTTCTCCGGGTAGTGAGGTTGCCTGCTATTGTCCAAGCCTACCTCTCCTATTGCTGTAACACGGGGCGACCGGTAAATCCTCTTCAATTGCTGTACGCACCGGTGGTCGAACGAGACCGCCTTCTTTGGATGTACCCCCACGGCCACCACAAACTGGGGTTCCGGGTCTATAGGAAGGCGATGAAATTCCTCTGGATCGCAAAAGACCATCACTCCCCCAACGAGGTTTACTGTATGCGTAGGACCTCCCTGGCTTGTCATGCTGAGCTCTTTGGTCGCCTGGTCCCACGACTGTCCTTGGGTGAACGCCAATCGGTCCAGGTGAAAGTGGCTGTCCCAGGCGTCAGGAATCTCAGGTCCTATAATACTTGATCCAGGGGATGCCCTCCTCCGATCCGGGCTGTATTGAATTTGGGTGGATGGTATTTCCAAATGGTTGGTCTGCCCATCACTTTTTTCTGGAGTCCTGGGAGACTTGTCGTCCAGCAGTACATCCTCCTCGCTGGATCTCGGTGTCCCGCATTCACTGCGCCGAGGGCTATCCATGTAATCCATTCTTAGAGGGGACTCCGGGTTGAGCCAACCTGTACTTAGGTCCAAGTCTAGGATTTCTTCACCACCCACGTCCATGGCCTCCGGACTAGCTGATGGTGTGGACACCCGCAGGCTAGGCAGACGCAACTCGGTGCAGACGACCGCTTCTGGTAGGAGTGGCTCATCCGGCTTCTTGATGTCCTGGGCAGAAGCTGATGTCTGTGGCTCGTTAGGCTTCTTCGTGTCCTTCAGCTGGTCTGGACTGCATCTTAGGAGACGCCGTTGGTAGGCGTTCCGCTTGGCTTTGCCCAGTTTGGCATATCGGTTGGCGATTGTCATGCGCTGCCCCTCTGATAATCTCCCAAGCAGGAACGCCACGGGCCTCCAGTGGATGAGTGTAGCCGGCGAGTTTAGCGGGGTCATGCTGAAACCTCGGTTTGGCACCGGCCACCCCGCAACCTCGCACAGGTTCTCCATCTCGTTGTGCAGCTGAGGGTTGATGCCGGCCTCTGGGGGGAACGCCCGTCTTTCGTTGACGAGCTCCATCAGTTGTGGGATGTCCCCATGCCCCAGGATCATTCGGGTGAACTCCTTTAAGCACTGGAATCGTTTCCGGTGAAGACGCTGGCTCTGCGCCGCTATGTTCGGCTGCATGTGCAGAATCTTGGGCATGTGTTGCGTTATGATGTGACTCCGCATCTGCCCTTCCTCCACCGGACACTGCTCCACCGGACATATCAGTGCCCTCTTTTTGTCCAGTCGTCCTCGGAGATCTCCCGGCAGCAGCTCCATGTGCCTCCGACCAGTCCTAGTCCTCCGACTGTCCCACCGGTTGTGACTCCGGGCCTCCTCTCTCCTTGGCCTTCTGTCCTCCTCCTTCCTCGGCCCAACCTCACGGCTGGCCTCCCTCCTAGGCAATTTGTCCTCCCGACTGACCTCCCTACTGCATCTTCTATCCTCTTTCCTCGGCCCCACCTCACGGCTGGCCTCCATCCTGTGTCTTCTGTCCTCCTTCCTCGGCCCCACCTCACGGCTGGCCTCCCTCCTGAGTCTTCTGTCCTCCTCCTTCCCCGGCCCAACCTCACGGCTGGCCTCCCTCCTGAGTATTTTGACATCTCGACTGGCCTCCCTCCTAGGTATTCTGTCCTCCTCCTTCCTCGGCCCAACCTCACGGCTGGCCTCCCTCCTGGGCACTTTGTCCTCCCGACTGGCCTCCCCCCTGGGTATTCTAACCTCCTTCCTCGGCCCCACCTCACGGCTGGCCTCCCTCCTGGGTCTTCTGTCCTCCTCCTTCCCCGGCCCAACCTCACGGCTGGCCTCCAACTGGGGCGGGTTCCCGGACAATAAGTCCTGTGCTGCATCAGCAACTGGAGGTGACAGCGTGTGCTCCATTCCCGACAGGTCAACCATCGCCGGAAACCTTCGCTCTATTGTTCCTTCGGTGAGGTATAGACGACACGCCCGTCGGAAATCGTTGATCCAACGGACGGCGCTGCTCTCAATCGCCAGCTGGTACTGGCCCAACGCCACTTCCACGAAGGTATCCTCCGAACTAGTTCTTAAATCCCCTGCTAGCGACCTCGCTCCCACCAGCCTGCCCTCTGCCGTGGCCCTCTCCACCTCCATCTCCCTCTCGCTCAGGTTACCGTACTCCATTTCTGGAATGTACAAGAGCACACGGTTGTAGTTTGCTTAACGCCGACTAATTAGTGAGACTGGGTACCGGTCCGGACGTACAATTTGAGCAACTGTAGTCATCAATCTTCTTTGATTGTTTCCCAGTTACCCCCACGCACGCCCCATGGTACCATTCCAAACATATTCCACACTGGATCATCATGGCCCCATCATCAGGTTTTCTGCAATGGCAGAAGAGCGCTGCTGACGCGGTTTTGGTTTTTGCCGCTTTTAAGGCCTCGACCAGTAACTGTCTATTTGTTTGTAGCCGAGTAATCCAGCTCGGAAGCTTCCGATCACGACAGAGTTTCATTCGGTCATGATTCATGGTGAAGACATGCGTTTTGTCCTTCATACGGTACACAGCTGGCGTGATTTTCTCTAGGATAATGGCTGGCCCCTTCCATGGTGGGCGGAGTTTTTTGTTCTTTCCCTTCAAGGAGCTGGTATCCAGTATATATACTGGATCACCTACGTTATAAGGTTTTTCCAGAACTTTCAGGTCGTAGTTTCTTTTCATGATCATTTGCGTGGTCTTCAGCTTCGCCCTTGCTGTCTCGTGCGCCGTCTTCAGCGCCGTTTCCAGGTCCGATGCGTACTGCCCTTCGTCCTTCGGAGGTTTATTCTCGGCCTGCTCCCTCGGGTAGACCAAATCGATGGGCTGGTTGACTTCACGCCCCAGCATCAGTTTGTTTGGCGTGAAACCGGTGTTCCGATTAACCGAAGATCGCAAGGCACCAGCCAGTTGGGGTAGATGTTTGTCCCATTCGGTCTGATTCTGGACGAAACAGCGAACAGCGTCCATGAGGGTTCTGTTGTACCGTTCTACTTGGCCATTGGCCGACGGTCGGTACGGGGTAGTCCTGGACTTGTGAATTCTTAGTAGATCGCACACTGCGGCAAACAGCTGACTTTCGAAATTACTACCCCGGTCTGTGTGAATCTGGAGAGGACATCCGAATCTGGAGAAGAACTCGGAAACGGCTGCATGTGCTGTGACTTCAGCTGTTTGGGATGGTAGAGGGATGCACTCGACCCACTTAGAGAATTGGTCTACCATCATCAAAATGCAGGTGTTGCCTTGCTTGGTGGTCGGGAAAGGTCCCATAAAATCCAAATGCACTCTCTCCATCGGTACACCGGCATGAAAATTTGTTAAGGGGAATTTCGGGTGTCGCGTGGGTTTCTTGTGCTCGTTGCATACTTCGCACGACAGGACATACCACTTAGTGGCTTGTGACATACCATACCAGTGGTACCTTGCCTTGATGCGCGCTAGGGTACGGTCTACCCCTTGATGTCCAGCCGAAGGAATATCATGGCAATATCTCAGTACTGTCTCTCGCATTGGCGACGGCACTAACAGCAACAAGTTCCCTTCATCTGTTGTTTTCCAAACGACGCCCAAGTTTACGCAGTAACTCTCCTTGTTTATCCAATAATGTTTGGCCGCCGGACTAGCCAGCGCCAATTCATTATCCAAGGGGGTCCTTTTCATGACTAACCACTGCCTGATCATCGTCAGGTCTGTGTCATTTTCTTGATCGGCCTTTATGTCCCCAGTTGACATGTGTTGGTTCAGTTGGATCTGTGATATTTTTGGTGCTACCGGCCCATAAATCATCATCTTGTCCTTTTTACTCACGATGTCCAGCTGACTGATTTGTGCCGCCATTGGTTCTAACTGGGAGACTTGCCTCACCCGCTTGTTACTCTCGGCGGTATCTCCCGTTTTTGCGCATGGCCCGAGCGTTCCTGTGTGTTGTCCCCCCAATGTGCGACATTCTGTATTGGCGACTTCTG
>JBEVXV010000835.1:0-10881 GCA_040505915.1 Sedimenticola sp.
GAAACATGATTATCACCATTAAACACTTCACCTTTTGTAATATTATCGGTATGTGACTATGGCTTTTAAGTGTACCGTCATACAAGGCTACATTCATGTATATATCACCAATAATAACAATCATATAATAATAAATTCTGGTTATATCATGAATATAAAAAAAAAACACATGTGTATTTATCGAGTATGTCACAAGGCATAAGACGCATACGTGATCTCAATGCTAATCGTAACTTACATGTACGTGTTCAAGTGACTTAACAGCTTATGCAATGTGTCACGCAATAGTAAACATGTTGACATGACGAGGCTCCTTGCTATGTAACCACTATTTGACCCGTGTACTCATTAATGATGCCTTGGCAACATCCCATCGATAGCACGTTTGCTATTTAATTGAGTTTGTCTACGGAGCCCCCTTCATGTCACGGTATTTACCGGTACATTTACACTCATGTCTTTGACATACACGAAGTAACATTACATCATCAAGGAAACATGAAATAATAATGATAATGCATGGTATACTCGGTTTGCAGTGTACAAGTTGCAGTTTTATGTTGTTCTCCATTTAATAGTTAAATTCCAATCATGTTGCCCATTTCACAATTATTAATGATAATAATAATTTGTGGAATGTACATCAAGTTGAATTTTATCTCAACATAAGTATGCAAGTTTTATACAACACCGAAATCAATAACACAATCTGATCTTACAATCCCCTTCCTAAGTTTGTTTTATGCATTAGATGCACTCTTGGGGAAGATCATGTGGTATGTACAAATATATAACAGACTCCGTCCCTGATTCATCTTTCTCTACGTTATCCATTTTGTTTGCCTTAGGAGAGCATTTCGTCTACTATTATGTGATTTAAAAAAATGCTAACACGTTTGACACGTTTGTGAATTCTTTGCGTGCGTTAAGAATACACAAACTTTCATGTGTCGTACATATATATCAACTTCAAATGGTCTTTGCAGAATCAGTTTCATACGGCGAGCATAGAGATAGTTTAACGTAAATTTCTCTGGCAAAAACAATGTTTACTCTGTGCAGATTATCAAACAAAGCTATGTTGTCGTTCCATTTTATGTGGTTAGAACTCCTTTGTAAAAAAGTTTTCGCAACCGTATATGATCAATTAGCTGATAATCAGTTGCGCTTTCTGGTACCTTTAATTCAATATCGTGACTGCATAGACTGCAAGTTGCCAGCTTTATAGCAAATGTTAAATGATTATTCCGTATTTCCATATATATGTCCGTGACGGCATTTTTGCTGCAAAGTAGTGCACGCAAATATTGCTGTATTTTCTTTCGTCTTGTAATTGCATATGCTATTAGCATAAGAATTATGATACTAATCATAATTATCAATGTGTCGACACTGATTGCAATTAATGGAGTAGCGATTTTCGAGTTTTCATTCACATTTGTTATTTTTTGCTTATGGCTGAACATTGTATAATTTAAGACTGATTCGGCATCTGCATGCATTTTTGCATTTATTACAGTTATTATGGCTGTTAAGCGTTTTACTTTTACACACAAATATATAAATCCAATGCCTGCTAGGATTGCAATAATTAATATGGAAATATATAACATATATTCCGGCATTCCAAATTCAAAAGAAGCATCAACAATCTCATTGCTAAAGTGACTAATTATTTTGTCCTTTTTCATTTGATCAATTGCATTTTTAACGGAAATTTCATATTTTGTGTTTAATTTCGTGTATTTTTCAAATTTGTCGGAATGTACTTTAAATTCAGGTATTATCATGCTCGTTTCATTTGCAAACAAGCTGTTAGTTTGTATCATAGAAATTTTATCGAAATCAAATAGATGATGAATGATTGCTAAATTTATCACATGTAATGTAGATGAGCTATTATAATTGCAATTGTCAATTCTAGGAGGAATGAAATATAATTCAGTTGTTATAGAACAATGGCATTGTAATTCGATAACACAAGATGTACAACCCTGATTTTGTGTAACTATTTCATTTTTACAGCTCTTTATAATTTTGCTTGCATTTACTATAAAAATTGATCCTTCATTCAATTCTATGACATATGACAGTACCATATACGGAAGAAAATGTATGTCACATAATTTGTGTACCAATTCGGTTTTCTCTAGAAACAACGCAGATAAGCATGAACTATGAGAGACTGGTATAGCTGTTAATAATTTGCATTGTTTAATTTGTACACCTGTGCACATCAATACGTCTTCTACAGTTAATTCTAAGTATAAGGCACGTGTAATATCCATTGCGAAATACGGCTTTAGGTTTGTGATTTTGGTTACATGTTTGGAATCTTTCTGAACAGGAATTGGGAAACTTTGAACGTTCCATAAATCAAAAATATAATTTGTAATCTGGATAGGTATTCTTACAATAATATAAAGTGAATTATCATACCTATAATATGTATAGCTAATTGAATCAGAGTAATAATATGACAAATGTGTGTGCGTTATTACGTAATCTCTGTCGGTTTGTCGCAATTTGTATTGAAGTTGTTGTAATGTCAATCTCCAAGCTTCTGGTGATACAAGTTTTGGTGAAATTTGACCTTGAATTATGCCCTCAACGCCCGTCATGAAATGTTCCATTTGTTGTCTGAAGACATCAATGTAGGACATGTACTTCCGTATTATACTATGTGATAGTTGATATAACTCCATCAAGGAATGTATCTTCTGGTCCATAGTTACTAGTTGTTCATTTACATCTTGACGAGTCAGTTGAATTGCTGCAAATGCGTTATTTATTCTATTATCTTCGATTTTAATGGCTGATAGGACATGTTCTTCATGTATTTTTAGTTCTTCTTCCACTGCTACTTGCTGATTTGCCACTTTTGTAATAAAATTATGAAGTTTCTTCACATCGTTTTCAGTACTTAGTCCAAATAATCCTTTTAATATAGTGCCACCAATATTTATAAGTCCGCGTTTTGATTTAGAATCCTTAGATTCCGGTAACAATAATTCCACTACATTCGTATAATTTTGATATATCTCTTCCACCTCCAGTTCAAATGTTTGGATTCTTTTTAACGTGAAAAATAAAATCCCACTCTGTTGACAGTCAATATGATCAAATATTGTA
This sequence comes from Sedimenticola sp., assembly GCA_040505915.1. GTDB lineage: Bacteria > Pseudomonadota > Gammaproteobacteria > Chromatiales > Chromatiaceae > Vondammii. The sequence goes on from JBEVXV010000835.1 coordinate 3,133, forward strand.
TAATTAAATTTTGGAGTCTCTGGTAAAGGGATTTGAAATACGTGTTTCCACGAATGTGAAGTTATGTCGATTTTTCCACCATCTCTAAATATCACTCCATAATTAAGTCTGAGTTTTGTTGGTAGAGTTGTAGTAACAAAGACAATACTCAACACAATGAAAACCCCAAATAATAGTCCCATTTTTATGTTGTTTTGTTATATTCTTGTATCAACTTTTTAAAATCACTTTAATAAACTATGAATATTACTTGCTTCTAGAGACTGACAACGCCTTGTGGTGTATAATCTGCCATTGGTATGCATTGGCGTGTGGTTATTATAGTCAACCACATTGTTCAAACATCTTCATTGGCACCTGATGGCTATTATGTGATGAATTCTAAACATTATTGGCAAGATGATGTGAACAGAACATGCATGTAAATCATATCCCCTGTACTTATTTAAGTATTCAAGTATTCATAATAATTGCAATATAATATTTTATATATATCAATAATATTTATGATCTTCAAAATTGTGTGCGTTATTGCAGTTTGTATAATAAATTTTACGGCTTTTGAATAATAATATTCCGTGATTATGACATGTTCGTTTGGTTGCTCAAACGGACGAGCTGACCTGCACCACGAATTTCATCCCGCTTATGTTTACATTCTCTTTACAACAATGTGTCATAGCATTTTCATTTTCAACAACAATACCATACACTCAACTTCTATGTTTCCCATAGTCGTTTGTCAAGCACTGTACATCCAGATTTGTCCCGACACAGCCGTCACATCTGAATCTTCAATGGTTGTACCATTTTTACGAGTTTTAACCCTTAATTTTAGAAATAGTTAAATTTCAGAATTTCAGTGCACAGATTTGTCTGATTAAAAAAAAACACATGGAATACTCCATTTCTGTTACCTAGGGATGAAACATTCAATACACAACACGGTACATATTTAATAGCCATAATTTCACTGAGTGAAATTACTACCTGTAAACATTACTACCATATTAGATTAAACTATTTCAACCGCTTCAGATCACTACAGATTAGATGTTTCACTTCATATGCAATAAAAAGGTTCATTTTAAAATTCATAGAATTACATATGAAAGTACATGTATAATTCATATGACTTCGTAACTGGCTTTGTCACGAATGTTCGTTATGCGTTGAACACTTCATTTTGTTTGCATTTTGGTGGTGGAGTTTGAAAAGTATACCAAAGCATACAAAATAGTGGACTTTCCTGACAAGTGCTTTATATGTATATGAATATATTTCATTCTTATAATGACACAATGTTTAGTTTCATCGATCATTACAAGTTTATGATGATTACGGTACTTTCCATATAGATGCCGAGTTGTAAGGTCAAACTAATTTCAAATGTCAACTTCTCAAAACATTCGCGTTCATTTGGCGAGTGATCGCAGTAAATTTATCGTATGTTTTTTTCCCATATCACGCCACTCTGCATGCCTTTGTTTGTCCTTGAACCTGTCGTTAAAGTACAATATCCATTGGCAATCACCAAACACGAGAAGTATGGTTACCATCCATATTACATATCAATATCTCGTGTTTGTGAATATACTTTTATCAGTATAGATATGAATTTTAATATTTTGCCATTTTACTATCCCCGTATAAACTAACGTGATTAATTGTGACAACCAAAAATGTAGTCTAAGCAATATTAAGCTCTGCACGGTAATCCTATTAACGTCGATATTTCCTTCTTTGTCTCCGATTTAAGTCTGTAATAAGACGTTGGTCTAAAATATTACACGCTGGCTCAGTCGTAATACTAGAGTCCCGCCATTTCACGTCATAGTACACTTGTTTGCTTATAATACGTTTTCGTATTAAGTGATCTGCTTCAAAGACATTTGACATGTCCTTTGAACTCTGTGGACGTTTCTGAAAGTCTGTCTGTCTGTTTTCTGTCCTTCGTTCATTTGTCGTTCGGTATTTCTGCGAAATGTTTGCATTTTTCCTATCAAAATATGGCTTTAAACGATTCGCATGGATCTTCTTCTTAACCATATACCCGTCTGATAAACGTTGTAGTGAGTATGTGAAATTATCATGGGTCTTCACTATTTTGAATGGACCAACGAATTTCTGACTTAACTTCCGGCATTTCCCTGGTAACAGTCTGCATTCTTTTAACAGTACTTTGTCATTGATTTGAAAAGTGGGAGTTTTTGCTTTTTTATTATACTGCCGTGTATAACTATCCCTATAACTTTGCATTTGTTCATAGGCCAAATGTCTTGTAAGCTCGTGACCTTTCAAAATTTCGTCGAAAACCTGTCTGTCTTTGCGTGGCAAACTGTTTATGTTTGGTAATGCATTGTCAATCATTGTTGTCATTGGGAAACCAAACAGTATTTCAAATGGTGATTTACCATGTGGTTTACAAGGTGCACTCCGGTATCCATACAAAATATGGCTGATCAAAAGTGGCCAATTATTTTGTAATGCATTTGTGTGTTTTCTGAGACCAGAACCAATGATTCCATTGAGTTTCTCAACCAGACCTTGAGTTGTTGGATGGTACGCGGAAGAATTTATTTTTGTGATGTTGAAACTTTTACAAATTGCGTGCATCAATTTTGATACAAGGTTTTGTCCATTATCACTTAACAGGTAGGTAGGCGGTGAAAAAACGCTGATGACATTGTCATAAAATAGCTGGACAATCGTTTTTGTGTCTGTCGCTTTAAGTGGAAACGCAATGGGATACTTACTGAAATGGTCACAAAACACTATGATATGATCGTAACCTTCTTGCGTCTTTGGTAGTGGTCCTACTAAATCCACTTCAAGTAACTCCCAAGGTCTGCTTGGTGTTTTCAAGGGACATAATGGTGCTTTTGCAAATGCAAAATCCCTGTTTGATATTTGGCACGTGTGACAAGACTTGACATATTCCTTTACATCTTGATATTGTCGCTTCCAAAAGAATTTAGATCTTATGAGCAAATACGTCTTTTCCACACCAAAATGTGTAGAACAATCATGACATGCTTTAAGTATATCTGTCTTTAGTGCTGCGGGTATCACCAATTGTTTGATTGCATTTGTCACATCTCTTTGTTTACCTCTTGGATAGTAAAAATGAAAAAGCATTCCTTCATCTATGACATACTCTTGTGACTCGATCAATATGTCTTTACCCAATTTTCTTTGAAAAGGGAGTTCATCACTTAGTAGATAAGCGATAAGCGGTTTTAGTTGACAGTCACTGTTTTGAAGATCTGACATTTCCTTGACAGTTATTTTTGTGAACTGAGTAATTAAGTCTAGTGGATGCGTGTCATTCACTTGGCTCTCTGCTTGGAACAAATACGACAGTATATTGACCGGTTTCGAACAATTTTCTGTTCGATTCGCAAACTGATTCATATGTGTATCTGTCCCAATAGCCTGGACATTACCCTTTTCACCAATATAACAATTTTTAAATTTGTCAGGTTCATTGCTCACCATTTGACTTTTCGTCTCAACCTTGTCCTGTACTTTGTCACCACCTTGCTTGTCGCGTATATCATATGACATTCTACTCAGGAAATCCGCATTTGTCATACGTTTTCCTGGTACATACTCGATGTCAAAATCATATCCGCTGAGCAAAAGTGACCACCTCATTAGTCTACCATTGTTCCTAGACGTTTTTGTTAGTGAGGTCAGAGCCTGATGGTCAGAATAAACAGTGAATGGATTATCAGCCAAATAACAGTGACATTGCTTTATGGCATAAAACACCGCATAACATTCACGTTCTGTGGCGGACCACGCTCGTTCACACTTGGACAACTGTTTACCACCATACAGTATTACTGTATCGCGGTTATTTTCATCCTTTTGACCTAGAACATATCCTACAGCATAATCTGAGCTATCTGTCCATAAATAGAATTTACGGTCGAATTGGGGAAACTGAAGTATTGGTGGGTTTACCAGTTTTTGTTTCAAAAGGTCAAATGCATGCTGTGCCTCGTCTGTCCATTTAAATTGCCGTTTCTTTGATGTTAATTCATGCAACGGTCTGCAAATTTTGCTAAAATCCTTTATAAACTTTTTGTAAAATTGTGCTAGGCCCAGATATTGCTTCAATTGTTTGACTGTGGTTGGTCGTTTAAAATTTCGTAGGATGTCTGTTTTCGAACTGTCAGCTTGTACGCCCTGTTTTGTAAATATGTGTCCTAAATATTTCAACTTCTGTTTACCAAACTCGCACTTGGAGGCTCGTAACTTGACATTTGCCTGTTGAATTGTGGAAAATACTTGTTCAAGATGGTGTAGATGCTCTTCGAACGTTTTGGAGTATATTAATATGTCATCAATATACACCAACAGAAATTTGAAATTGTATTTCTTAAACAGTTGATTCATGCACCTTTGGAAGGCACTCGGAGCATTCTTTAGGCCATATGGTAAGAAATTGTAACTATACTGACCAAATTCAGTAACGAAACTTGTATAATCTTTGGCTGTTTCACTTAATCTGACTTGATGATATCCTTGGAAACAGTCAAGACTGGTTAGATACTCAAATTTTGAAGCACCTAATTGATCTACCACCGTCTGAAATTGAACAATCGGAAAATGTGTTGGAATTGTTTGTGCATTTAAGCGCCTATAATCCACAACAAGTCTGAATGCTTGTTTTGTTCCCTTAGGAGTTTTCTTCTTAACTAGCAAACATGGTGATCTAAATATACTGTTGGATTCCTCAATTATACCGGCATCGTGAAGCTGTTCTACCTGTCGTTTTATTTCTTCAGTTTGAGCTGGACTATGTCTATAATAATTACTTTGTACAGGCTTCTCATTTGTTAATTTAATATCATGGAATTCTGGCAATTTAGAGTTTGTAATTTCCTCTACATTGGTTGCAAAGCAATTTTCATATTTTGCAATGAGCCTCTTTAGTTTACAAAGGTTGTCTGCAGTCATTGTATCCGGTAGCTGAATTCCTAATTGTTTCATTTTATAATCGACTTCCTTGTCTGTTAAATTTGCACTTGTCTCGTTTTGTGGACTGGCATTTTTGTTATCAATGTCAAAATTTAAAATTTCATACTCTTCTGTAATTTGTATTGCTGAGGCAATAATTGTTTGTGCAGGTATTTGAATTTCAGTTTCAGTTGGATTCATTACTTGATAAAAACTGCAGTTATTTTCGTTTAAAGTGATAGTTTTGGCTCCAATCGCTTGGTAAATATTAAATAAGCGATTTACCGGAGTTAGTAGCACAGAATCATATGTATGATCTGTTTTTGGATGCAACTTAATAATCGAAACAGATTCAGAAGGAATTGTAATTGCTTCTTTTGTGTAATAAAGTACAGACGTTTTATTTTCTTCCAATGATTGAAGTGGTACCCTGGCAAAATCGTCATATATTGAAAAATACCCTTCATTAAATGATATTTCAGCTTTTGTGCTTTTCATGAAATCAATTCCAAGTATTAAAGAATATTGAATATTTTTTACAACCAAAAATTCATGCGGAATTGAAACATTTGCAATTTTTACAGATACGTCGATTTTTCCTAGTACCTCTGACTTTACGCCATTTACACCTTTAATATGTTTTATAGTTGATGATTGTAATGGCGCTTTCTTAAATACTTTTGACCGTTTATATTCTTTGTAATTTAAAATTGATACTGAAGCACCGGTGTCAACAAGGGCTAATATGCTTAATCTTTCTAGATATAATTTAATTCTATTGTTTATTTTTATGTCTTTTGATGGAACAGTGTAGATCTCTTCATCATTGGTATGCATGTTGGACTCTTGATCTAATTTCGACGACCTGCTCCCCGTCTGGCTAAAAAATGATGCTTTTTCCGACAACACTGTTCATAATGTCCTATTGCTTTGCAATAAAAACATTTTACGTTCAATGCAGGACAGGAGTACGGTATACAATTGTACTTACCACATCTCGTACACTTGTTCTGTGGAATTTGTCCGTCTCCCATCTCACTTTGTCGCGATCGCGTATTATAGTTTAACCGTCCGTTCCATGGCGAAGTCGACCGCTGATCATATCTCGGCATATCGCGTCTATTCCGCGGAGAAGCCGATCTGTCACGATATTGCGGCATCTCACGTCGCGTCCATGGGGAAATTGACCGTTCGCGATATCTTGGCATCTCACGACTGTCCGGCCGTTGATACTCGACTCTCTCAGGACTTCGTGTGTACGCCGATCTCGCCCCCGAGTTGTCACCCGATATGTCGTTGCTTTGAAACGTTACCCTCTTTTGAGCACGGCTTCGGTTCTCGTCGATTCCCATGACTTCGTGGGTATCTTTCAACTTGAGTTCCTCAACCATACGAGTTAGATAATCTAGTTTATTCCCGTCTGGCATGTTTTTTGCACTTCCGCCGCTGGCCTGCATGTTTTCGGCGATTTTTGCACATCGTTCTACATCGTCCATTGTCTTGGGTTCTTTGGTAATTACAAAACTTTTTATTTCTGGTAGCAGACCCGCAATGACTTTTCGGCGTTGGTGTTCTTCTGATTCATTAACCTGCCGACACATGTATAATACCTCCTTGATGTAATCTGCCACGTTTTCATCTGTTTTTTGCGTCCTCTGTGCAAGTTTATTAAAAACAACCCACTGGTTCTCTTCTTTGTTCGAGAATTTCTTCAAAAATGATTCTTTTAAGTGTACAATAGTGTCTTTTCCTCCAGCTGGAAGTTGTTGGCACCACTGGAAACAATAGTCATCTAAGAAGTAGGGAAACATGAGAATAGATTTTGCATCGTCCCATTCTTTGTATGTGGCAAACAAACGAAATCTGTCCCAGAATATTATGGGTTCATGAATATCCGGTTTAAATTTTTCTACTTTTGAAATAGAATCCATTGTTTTTATTGAATTTTTTCCATCGAATATGTCTGTTTGTGCTACTTTCACACACTGTGTTAATGATGTTAATTGGTCCTTTAATATTTTATTTAATTGCTTTTGCTCTTCAAACTGTCTTTGAATACTTAGTTTAAATACTGTGTCACTATCTGTTGATTTACTTGGTACTGCATATTCTTTCTCCTTTTCTTTCTTTTCTTTCTTTTCCATGATCCATACCACTGGAAAAGTCCATCCTGACCCCCCGAGAGGCACGGGTCTTAGGATTCTCCACCAATGTTACATGATGAGTTATATATAATAATTAAGACAGTACAATTGTAACTCATTTAATATCGCATCCTCTCCACTCCAGCCCTAACATAACAATTCCCTAACCTACTTCTCGCACGTCAGTCTCTGCCTACCAGATCACGTGACTTCTGCATGTTTGTATTACCGTAATAGTGCTAATAGTATATACCGGTACATGTGTGTCTCACATATACCCCGTACATCCAAAGATTTTTATCCTTAAAACAAACTGAGAGCAAGTCACTTTTTCTGGTATTTAACTAACCCCAGAGACCGACGTGTGCATTAATTGTTTATACTACGCCACACTTATAGTAAATACTAGTACATTCCATTTAGTTGTATAGTAAGCAGTCGCATGCGTACACTTGTCATATCATGTCATTTTTGACTCTACGTTTACAGGAGAAACATCACATGTTTACAACTTGTTCAACCAAGCATTGCATGGTAGTTACTATTTCACGTTAAATGTTATCATCTTAATAGAATTACAATTAAATATATGTGCATATGTTCATTTTGTGCAGATTTTTTTTTTTTTTTTTTTTTT
>JBEVXV010000836.1:0-6143 GCA_040505915.1 Sedimenticola sp.
AAATGGAGACATGTGAAGTCACGGTGGCTGCGGACCCGTATGCCTCGACTGATATCACCAACAATCCTGCTTCTACTAAGGTGAGATGTTATTCCTGTTGACTTGCTTGCACAAAATGAAACAGAAGTATGCAATTGTAAATGAATGTCTCAATTGATGCGCGAAGTTTTGTCATTAATGCACCTATCAATGTTTTCCCCGCCCGAGGGGCGGCGGGCATACGCGGGGAATCAGGCAGCAATAAAATCCCGACTGGCGGGAATTAGACAGATAATAATTCCCGACCGGCGGGAAATAGACGCGCATAGTCCCACCCACTCCTTCCCCCGCCGCACCCCCCACCCCCCCGGGCGGGGAAGACATTGATAGGTGCATAAATTCTCAACATTCCCTGCATGTAAGATGTACTGTATGTGTATTTAATCTGTGTTCCCTGGCACAAGAAATAGTAGCTTATTGTGTTTGCGAAATGCCTCAGCATTCAATGGTGGAATTCTTCTTTGTATCAAATGATTTTAATCGGTGTATAACACTTGATGTTACTTGATGGATTGCTTTAATATTTGCTCACTAGATACATGTAATAATTTTTTTTGAATTCCGACCTACATGGTTTTGCCCTCTGGTACTTGAGATAATATTTATACATTCACCTGGTATGGGCGGGTGATAAGATTTTGATTTTCAGAATTGTCCGATGAGTTATCTCCCCCTGACTGTCGAAACAGATTTTCTGTATTGTTCTGATTGTCCACGCGATAACTTCTACTTCTAACTTATTCATCATTCCTCTTGTGGGGCATCCGTGTTCTATGAACACATTTTCTAGTTCAAATGTAGCATTTCATGTGTTCCCATCGTATTCCGTATTTGGATATTGAAGTCTTATTTATTTCCAGACATACAGCAAACGCGTTGGAACGCCAAAACGTTGGTGGCCCAAACCTGCACCTCCTAAGCCTCCCTCGCGATCATTCGCAACCCAGACGGATGACGTCATAATCGTGGATGAAGAGTGCCACTGTCGGAGACCATCCCCAAGTGGTAAAAATAAGATTTGAAATTGCCAAAGTTGACTTCCACTTGCCCCCCTGCCGTTGAACTTGTCCTGATTTTTCACTACATGTATATATAATATTGTGTTTCCCATAGTTTCTATATTGGCTCACTTTCTTATACCTTTTGGTTCTTCAGTGGTGCAAATAACTAAGACACAACAACAAATCATTGAATTTATGTGAAATCATTATTTTAATCTACTTGCCCGTCGAATGCCAAATCAACTTGCCCGGCTAATTTTCAGCCCGGTATGGGAAAGTGGGCGAGTACTTATTTTTACCACTGAATTCCCCTGCCGCATCGACTATCCTTTCTCCACCAGTAACAACTCCAGATGCCGACGACGATACCAGTGTCACATCAGAGACCTCGGAGATGGATTGGGATGGCGATGCAGATGATCCCGACTTTGATCCCGATATGGAAAAGGCTGATTCAGATATCAGGTATTATACTCAAGTGAGCTATTGTTACCGCTTTCCGTCCGTCATCGTCGTCCGTCCACACTTTTCAAACATCTGCTGTATCGCTCTACCGATGTGGTTCAAACTTCATAGGGATGGTCTATGTGTTACTACTTTTCAGAAGTGTGAAAATAGAGGACGTCACTAATCCAAGACGGCCGCCGTCTAAAAATTTGTATTTTTTTATACAAGAGTATCTGAAGTATTTGACTTGTCATCTTGTGGAGTTGTACACCTGGGTATTCATAGTTATGGCCCTTGACTTATAGGCCAGTCAATCTAGCTCAAACTAGGGGGCAACCCACCACAAATTGCAACAAAATGTATTTCTGAACACCCGTACAGTAACATGCAACAAAGTTACCAAAATCAAATTGTCAGGAAATGGTATAATTTGCATAAATCCAAGATGGCCGTCAACATCTTTGGATTCAATTGTTGTAGCCACATATGGTTCACTATTCCCATATGTTTGTTCATTTTATGATGTTATTTGAGGTAATACATAACATCACACATACACATTTATTTAAATTAGACATTCAAAATGGCTGCCAAAATACCCCCAATTTTATAAAAATTCAAACATTTTGAAAAGTAGGACTTTCAACTTGTGTCGCGCAAAATTCCGAAAGTGTTTGAGTTGCGCACCTGGGAATTCAGATGTTGATTCATACAGTATTCACAGAGTTATGGCCCTTGTCTTAGTGGGTATTTTTAAATTGTGTTCCACGTATTCCAAAAAGTATTTGCTATTAACTGAACACAGAAATACAAATTCACTAGATATATCAGGGATGGGATTTCTCAGTTTATGGGCTGATTTCAGACTTTTTTCTTGTAAAATGAGTTTTTGAAACCTTCCTGGTTCAGTAAGATCTGTCAAAATTTGATACTTTTGCAAGGGGGGTTAGTAGTTTCTAGTCTTTTCTGAAGGATTTCATTTTTTTTGTCTGTGTTTCAATCTCATCCCTGATATATGCTTTATTGTCTTAAATGCATGTTTTTGTCCGAAAAAACACCATCTACATGTAGTTCTACTATGTTTCAGTGATGATGACGTCGTTCCACTGGTGGACGGCGTTGAACCGAAAGATGACCAAAAGTACATCGTGTTCGAGTCTGCGCTGAAGGAGCTCCTCCAGGTATGGTGGGTGGTGTTTGGGAGCATGTGATGGGTAAATTTAATGATCGGCGTTCATCTTTACCGGAATGCCGGCCTACATGGTTTGACCCTCATGTACCAGTTTGGCTCCCTGGTACTTGAGAGCTAAATCCTGTTATGCCCCGTTAAAAAGGAATAAGATATCTGTACTGATCATATTGCTTTCGAGCTAGAGCTAAGTGACTCTGGTGTGGCATGGACCTGGCACCAGGTCAGGATATTCTAATTTCAGGGCTGAAAGTTCATAGTTCTGTGAATATTGAGCTCTGATTTTGGGAATTTCCCTTATTTTTAGCTCACCTGAGCGAAGCTCACGTGAGCTATTGTTACCACAATTTGTCCGTCCATCGTCCGTCGTCTGTGAACATTTTCAAACGTCTTCTTCTCATGGAGGTCATCGACAATCCAAGATGGCCGCCGTCGAAAAGTAGGTCAAATTCTTATAAAATCTTCACACGAACGGCTGGCCCGATATCGACGAAACTTGGTAAGAATGATCGTCCAATCTTGCTCTTCCGGAATTGCTAAAACCGTTACCCAGGGGTCAAAAATGGGTGTGGCCCGTGGGGTCAAGTAAAGGTCAAATTTCATACTTAACCGAATATGGTCATGTCGTATATCAAATCGAAGGTATTGATGAGGCGATCACTCTGGGGTATATATTTTTTTAATCGGATTATGACGTAATCCAAGATGGCCACCAAAAAGTCTTTGTGCAGTTTCCCACCAGGTGAGCGATACAGGGCCATCATGGCCCTCTTGTTTACAGGTTGAATGCGGGATAGTCCATCCCGTTGACCCGGCCTTACATGACCCTGGCTGTTGATAGGCCGTTAAACACCAATAATCGATCAATCCTCCAGGTATGCCAGATCTGCGGCGGTCGTGCGGAGGTGCGTAGGAGGTCGGTCCGTGGGACAATGGTGGTGCTGGAAGGTGTATGTCGAACTGACAGTAGTCACGTGCGTCGGTGGCAGAGCCAACCCTGCCACCGAGGAATGCCAGTGGGGAATCTTCTGGTGGCCGCAGCGATTCTCTTTAGTGGATCGAGTCCCGTGAAGGCAATCAACATGTTAAAATTCATCAACATCCGGTCTTTTTGTCTCCGAACCTTCTATACAATCCAGAGTGCCTACCTACTTTCTTCCATAGACAGCATTTGGGAGGACGACAAGGAAGCGCAGCTGCACCTGGCGACAGGTCCGCTGTCCCTAGGAGGCGACGCTCGGTGCTGTTCACCAGGCCACACCGCAAAGTATGGCAGCTACTCGCTGATGAACCTGCAGACCAGCAAAGTCATGGACATGCAGCTTGTGCAGGTATCTATACTAACCTAACATTAAAATTGAAGGTCCATCACTGTCTCTTCATCACATCATTCATTATCATATGCTACATTTGTAAATGTTACCAAATTTTCTGTAGTACTGTAGATACGGTAGTGCTTATCTAATGGTTTGGATATCGGACTGCTAATCCAAAGGTCGCGCAGTCGTGCCTCACCTTAGCCATGCACTGTGTCCTTGAGGAAGACATCTCTCCTCCCAATTGCTTTGATTCACCCGGCTGTCAATGGGTTTTAGCTGTTTGAATATATGCAGTGTTGAAGATGTTGTGTACTGTGTACATGTACCTGTTCATGTTTCCGTAATTTGTGTTTCGAACATATGTATGTGTGTCCGTCCTACTGTCATTTGATGATTTGAATGTATCACTTTGTTCATGTACATGAAATTTTGATCTGGCAGGAGTTGTTTAAATCAGCACAGAACATAGTGGTGTTATCATCAACGACAATGGTGATGCAGAAAATCTACGGCAGCGAGACTACTCAGAAATGTATTTACTATTTAGTTCTGGAGTTCGTTGCTTGTGGTGGTTGACAATTAATATTCCGAAGATGTTGACAAGAAACTAAAAGGTTGCATTTGTCTGATCTTGTGGCGACTGTTATGTATATTCACAGTAACAGTTGTTGTAAGATTAGGTAGTTGCGCCATATTCATCTATTGGATTGGAGTGGAGTGGATTGGATACAAGTGGCTCATGGATCATGTGGATTTCTTGGATTACTGGATCCTGTTCCTGTGGAGGAGGACAACATGCAAAGGTACACGTTCATTTTCCCTTCGAAGTCTGTAAATTAAAAAATTGCTGGTTATATACATTCTATAAGGAGGAATGTATAGTAGTGTAGATCATCATGCATCTATCATTTTATCATCAATCACATTCATATGTATTCCATGTACATGTATCATTCCATTCCATGTAAACGCTGAGATCCTTGGTTTCGGTTGCTCTCCATATTGCTACACCAATCTGACCCCGGTTGGTCATATGGCGACAATCAACCTCCACCCTGTTGAGAGGCAGACCCTGGGCTTATGGACGGTGATATCGAATGAAATTATCAAGGGTATATATATGTGACCGAGTAGCTATATTTAGATTTTTAGCTCAACTGAGAAAAGCTCATGTGAGCTATTGTTATGGCAATTCGTCCGTCGTCGTCCGTAAACATTTTTAATCATCTTCTCCCGAACCGCCAGGCCGAGGTTGGTCAAACTTCACAGGAATGATATATGAGTGATGCCTTTTCAGATTTGTAAAAATGGAGGTCGTCGCTAATCCAAGATGGCCACCGTCTGAAAATAACTCAAATTCTTAAAAAATCTTCCCACGAACCGCCTGGCCGATTTCGACTAAACTTGGTATGAATGATGGGGCCAGTGGGGTCAAGTGAAGGTCAAATTTCATTTTTTGTTGAAATTTGATGATTATTTTCTCCAAGATGGCTGCCGAAAGGTCAAAATGTCTAAAAATAGCTCAAATTCTTAAAAAGTCTTCTCACGAACCGCCTGGCCGATTTCGACGAAACTTGGTATGAATGATGGGGCCAGTGGGGTCAAGTGAAGGTCAAATTGGTATGAATGATTGGTAGCTAGTGCTGTTTCAGATTTGTTCATATGGTGGCCCCTTGGTCGAAATCAATGTGGTCATGTCATATATTAAATTGAACGTATCGACGAGGCGATCACTAGGGATCATTTTTTGTCAAAATCGGATGATGCCTTTTTAGATTTGTAAAATTGGAGGTCGTCGCTAATCCAAGATGTCCGCCATCTAAAAATAGCTCAAATTCTTGAACAAACTTCTCACGAAACGCCAAGCCGATTTCGATGAAACTTTGTATGAATGATCGATAGTTAGCGCTGTTTCAGATTTTTTCATATGGTGGCACCTGGGTCGAAATTGGGAGGGGCCCATGGGGTCAAGTGAGAGTCAAATTTCACATTTGACCGAATTGACCGAATATGGTCATGTCGTATATCAAATCAAAGATAGTGTCGAGGCGGTCACTCGACCACCTTTCATAAAAAAATGGATACATTGCCCTCTTGTTTCTGGATCAAACACTGAAAATAAATAAAGTTGGATTGTTTTGGTTGAGT
>JBEVXV010000837.1:0-13084 GCA_040505915.1 Sedimenticola sp.
ATAGGCCTAATGGGTAATTCCATGGAGGTAGGTCGTTAGTTGGTTTGTGTCAGTTATATAGAATGGTCGATTTTACTGATATTTGAACGTATAACACTCAAACGGCTTTTATGAAATTCGGTGTTCAGATTATCGACTGGAAGACGAAATGCGCGTCCTAGTATCACTAACTTTTACCAAGGCTTGACATATTTTAGTCGAATAAAACATGTCAAGCCTCAGTAAAAGGTTAGTGAATACTAGGCCTCTCATTTCGTCCTCAAGTTCACAATATCCTGATCTGTTGTAAAATCACACAATTCCATTTCACTCTCCTTTTAAGAGTGGCAGAGGTTACTGTTGCAATATTCTTGGGATCACAGAGAGCTATGCAGTTGAACCTACCACGATGTCACAAAAGACGTCATACGAATATGCCTTTTCAGACTTCCGTTCAACAGAAAGCACTAACTATACACGCAGTCGACGTGTGCGAGGGCTAAGTTGTAGTGTAATGTAATGCAATGTAAATGTAACATTAATATACAGTGCTTATTAGACTTGTACAACCGACATTCACGATCGAGAGGACAAGCCTAAGGATTGTATGTCATATGCGACATATATGCGACATATACTTATATGCGACATATGACATACAGTCCTTAGGCTTGTTCTCGCGATCGTTAGTGACAAACTATTTGAAAGGTGCGAACACACATTAACAACAGTGAACACATGTCAGTAGGAGTCGTCATCTTCCCGCGTCATTCTCGCCTACTTATTCAGAAATGACTAGAAATGCATTCTGTAAATGTCAGGTCAGGGCATTTTTTTCTTCAAAATGCACTGTTTCATTACAATATTCCATATTTTCAGCTGGATATCTCATTTTGAACCTTCATGGTCACAGATATAGAGCAACATATAGCCTATATGTGTTGCGCCAAGCGAAAACGTCCCTTATGGGTCAAATATACGAAATTTACAGTTTAGTGTATTTTGAAAATATGGTCATTTCCGAACAAAATCGTACATAAAGCAATGCAAAATTCCAATTATAACTCATTTTTTTTTAGGATCTAAAATACCCTACCTAACGTCAAAGTGTGTTCCGTAACGCCATTACGTTGCTGACGTTGCCGACGTCAATCATGATTAAAGATACATGTTCATACATGTTCATATAGGAGGAAAACTCTTAACACATGAAACACTTGGATTTCACCAATTAATATATTAATTCTCTATACTATATGGCATTATTTACCACCAGAAAGTATATAAAAAAAGAGTTTGATGTGGTATTTCGTAAATAGGCCTCGAGGCCTTTTTACAGAGATTTCCAGAAAAATGGTAAGGGACATTACTGTGTTAGACTAATAACCCTAAAGACTAGTAACATGCACTATACCATTTACTGGTAGCCATTTATAAAACAAGCCTCGTGGTGTAGTGGTATGTCCTTTGACTCGTGATCGGGGGGTCCTGGGTTCGAATCCCAGAGCCGACTATTTTTTTTTTTTTTCATTTTTGTTTCTTTTTTTTTCACCGGGGTAATTCATGGAAAATCAGACCTGTATGTATAGATAATGTATATTACCATTGAATGACGCACCTTATTGAATATTTTAATATTTTTACATAACGTCCAATATTGTATGAACATGTATCTTTAAGCAGAATGTACTATTAAATGTGAACAACGTAATGTTGTGGTTTATAGGTGCTCACTCTGTTTGCAAATGCCTATTAGCACTGTACAATATAATTTATAAACTATTGAAAAATTAATTCCAAAAATATAGGAAAAATAGAAATCTTATTAAAAGTTATTACTGTGACTTGAAATATTAGTTCAAATATATTCATTCCAGATAAATATGTAATTATTCTCATAGCTACTGAGCTAAACTTACTATAGCCACAATTAAATTGTACATGGCTTGATTTTTAAACCGTCTAAACTAAACATTGCAACCATATAATCAGAAGTTGTAAAAAGGTGAAGAATTCCTGAGTTACTCCCCTTTTTTAGCTCACCTTCAGGAGCGAAGCGCAAGTGATCTATTGTTAATTTGTTACCGCTTTTCCAGGGGCGGCGGAACGGAAAAAATATTGGGAGGGGGGGCCGATTTGAGGGCCCGAATTGTAATCCCCCCCCCCCCCCACCCCAGGCCGGGACATAGCGGGGCATAGATCTACATTTTCCTCCTGCAAAGCCCCGGTAGATGCCCCGCATTGCGTGGACGCAAACATGTGTAGTCCCCCGCTAAATGGCTCCACAAAAGCCCCGATATATGCCCAGCTCACTGTAGATCCCCGGGGTAGTCCCCGCACTGCGGGGGACACATATTGTGTAGAACCCCGCTGTTTAGCCCCGCTATCCCCCGACATGTCCCGGCCTGGCGGGGGGTGGGGGGGGGTGGCGGGGATTACAATTGACTAGTGCATAATTGGAATTAAATATTATGCAAATTGTAGCTACTATTCTAGTATTCACTGTGTGTAGTGAATGATAATGTACATGTATATCTAAATTGAACTGGGTCGCAAATACAAAACGCAGTACATAAACACATGTGGACATTAGTACATAACGGACAGACGGACGGACGTGGGTGAAAATCTCAATAGGGGCATTTTTCTGAAAAGTTATTTTGAAAAATAAAGTTGGCCATATCACCTATTTTAAAGTATACATGCAAACACCAACATGTCAGAAATAGTTTTAATGTCTGGCCGAGCTCAACTTTAAGTGTTGCCGTTGCTATGGTAACTTACTTTCAGCCACTCCCACTAGAATGTCAACACCGTTACAAGACAAAATACGTTGATTGACACATGATAGAGACATTGCAATATAATAATTGATGTATTTAATAACATTATCTGTAAATGTGGTGTTGTTTACATGTTACATTTTAATATTTCTGTGAAACTGTTGCCATAGCAACAAAATATATGATGAACGGTGTTGACAATTACGGAAAATTTAATATAACATTTATTGCATCTGCTTATACTTATTAATTTCACTAATATTACTACTTATTTTCAATGTAATTTGTAGTAAAGTATCATACTAGTTTAGTAAATAAAAATTGTTAGGTTCAAATACTTCAATTGTTATTTTTTCATGGTTAAGGGGTGTTGTAAATGCATTGTTTGTCAACACCGTTACAGTCAACACCGTTACACAATGACCAACAATATGAATGTATAGATGTATGTTGGGTATGGAACTGAGTTAATACTAGTTGTTTGCTGCCTAGTGGCTGCCTAGTGACATTGCGGCTTGGAAATGATGAAAGAACAATATATGTAAGCCAATAAGATAAACAAAAATATAATTTACATCAATTAACACTTTCAGAATGTAACGGTGTTGACATATTTTTGTTTTTACGTATTTTTATTGTATTTGTTATAGACTCCCATCTACTATTTCTGTGTCATGCCCTTCCTAAGTGTTACCCTGTTCTACTAGGTCGTTTACGTTTTTTAAAATTCATACCATTTTGTTCAGAATCCATTATTTTCGCTAAAATGTCAACTCCGTTACATATTGTCAACACCGTTACACTTTTGAACTAATATTAATGGGCGAGGTTAATACTAACATATGATATTTGTGTATCATAAGAAGTGTGTGTGTTGTAAGAATATATAATGACCTTCTACACTCATTTTAATTCATACAGCTTTTGGGGGAATCCAGTTTGTTTACCAAATGTCAACACCGTTACATATGTGGTGTAACGGTGTTGACTGTAACGGTGTTGACACTTTGGGACTTGATCGTCAATATCACGTGATGACCTGCACAAAATCAATATGCTTTTATTTCAAACTAATCTGGTCCATTACAAAATGTATGTCATAATCTGGTAAAGGAACATTTTCTCATATAGCCACGTGAATGATCTACACTGTTTGAACGGTGTTGACAGATAATAAAGGTACGGTACAATTTTGTATACTTACATTCTGTCTTCCGACGATTAAATCTAAATATTCGCGCTCTCAAATTTGTAATGGCAGAAAGGAAGATAACGTCCTCTACACCGCGTGGTTTATTTAGATTTTCGAGAAACCCACCGGTGTAGCAGTAAAAAAACGTCCCATGTAACGGTGTTGACATAAAAACTAAGGACAGGTATAAAGTGTACCAGATTACCAGAAATCGGCATGAAATTAACAAAAATCGTATAGCATTGACAATTTATATGTATATGTGTTGAATTACAGCAAAAAAAGATAAAGGTTTACAACGAAAAATAATAAAAAATAAATGTTGACGATTTTCAACTGGAGTCGGGACAGCCCATTTTGGGGGGTACTGCCATGTTCAATACCTCATAGTTTTAAATAAAAACGATATGTGTGCATGAAAATGTGTTTTTTAATTGCGTCATAGTCTATAAAGTTGTTTATAACTGTTTTAAGGGGTACTAACATGTATTTACTATGCACATTTTACACGGAATCATTCTGGACAGGAAAATGCCCGTATTGAGATTTTCACCCACCGTGTACAGCTGTATGGACGGACATATGTGCAAAACATAATGGCCACGGACTTATCGTCATGGAGCATAATTGTTACACATCAAGTTAATTGTATGCGAGTCATTCTTCTGCATTTGCGGGTGGACACGTAAGGTCCTTCCAGGGATCTCTTACAAACTTTCTGATATGCGTAAACAGATAATGGCGCCGTTCGTCGTCGATTCCACCTGGGGCAAGCTCTGTCGGTAACGCTGACGTGTCGACGGTACAGCCCTTCCTTAGAATCAGGACTCTCTTCTCCTCGCCGGCTGCAGAGGATTTGGTGAAGACGACACCCGGGTGGTCGGCGTGGAACCTGAACACCTGGCACGACCGGATGCCCTTCATTGGCAAGAAGACATCACCAAGGAAGCCCTTCCAGTCGCACCAGTGCCAGCTGTCCTCCTGCCCGTACATCACGGCGGTGTTGCTGCACGCTGACTTGTCCACGACGTCGCGCAGCTGCAGTAGGCTGTCCACGTCGGACCGCTTGTATCGGCGCTTGATGTGGGCGAAATTGGAATCTACCAGGCACCTAAAACAAACCAAACGTAAAATGAGCCATGCATCGAGTACGAATGGTATTGGTAGCCAATCATAGAGTGTAATACTCTGCAAAAGCAAAATTAATTCTGATCAGCATCTAGCCTGTGAAGAGAATTCGCCATCATAAAAGTCAACAGACGCGGGTAATCCACAAACACCGTGCTTGAACTAGATACGGACAAGTAAATTTCAAAAAAGACACCAAGTATACAATGTATGTCCCGACTACAACTATTACCTATTCGGCGGCACTAACATAGCAACATTTGACTTATCGTTTCTTGTTGGCGACTAAACCGAAAATTTCTTTTACCATCAACAATTTATGATGCATAGTTTAAGCGATATGTACTGCGAGTGTTATGTTGTTACAATATGTAACCTGACTACATGTACAAATAAAAGATGAAGTTGAATTGAAATATTAAATGTAGTTACATATAAATAGGATACATATATGCGCTCATGTTCGTGCAGAAAGGTATCCTACGATTTATAACGTACCTCGCATGACCTGGAACTTGCATCATGTATGTGATTTGCTGGTGTTTGCCCGTCATCACTCGCCAAGCAAAGTACGCAATCACATACCGATTTTTATTCTGTCCTGTAATTCCACGAACAAAGCGGATGATTTTTTTTAATATAAATTGCGCACGCTAATGGCCCAGTCACAAATACATCGTAAGCGGTTACGGCGCCCGTACGATGTGTGTTTCTGAAGATGTCGTACGGCATCGGCGACATCCTACGGACATCCTACGGACATCGGTGACTTTTTTTGACATCGTAAGGTCATCGGCAACTTGTAACGAGGAGTTATAATTTTTTGAAGATCGTACGATTTTTTGATGGGGAATTCGTCGCAGGCATATCGTAGAGGCAACTTGCGGTTGCCTTGCGGTGGCCTTGCGATGATCTTGCGGCATCGTGAGACACCGTACGGACATCGTCAGACACTGTACGGACATCGTTAGATTTTTTGTGAATTTGTGAATATCATTTTTACTACGACGACCGCACGGCGAACGCACGGCTTAACAGGACGCTGTACGGGCATCGTACGGCATACGTGCGGCGGCCGAGAGATGGCCTGACGGCATCGTAAGATTTTTGGGATTTGGGAATTTCATTTTTACTACGGCGACCGCAGCACGTTCCCCGTACGGCTTAACATGACGCCGTACGGGAATCGTAGGGTATACTTGCGGCGGACTTGAGATGACCTGGCGACATCGTGAGACACCATACGGACATCGTGAGATTTTTTTGGGAATCTGCGAATTTCCTTTTTACTACGGCGCCCGTACGGGAATCGTACGGGAATCGTAGGGTAAACGTGCGATAACCGTACGGCGTCCTATTAAGCCGTGCGGGCGCCGTGCGGCCGCCGTAGTAAAATGATTTTTTCAAAATTCTCAAAAATCTCACGATGACCGTATGGTGTCTCACGATGCCGCAAGATCATCGCAAGGCCGCCGCAAGGTAACCGCAAGTTGCCTCTACGATATGCCTGCGATTAATTCCCAATTCTACGGTCTTCGAAAAATAATAACTCCGCGTTAAAAGTTGCCGATGACCTTACGATGTCAAAAAATCGGCGAAAAAGTCACCGATGTCCGTACGATCTCGCCGATGCCCGTAGGTTCTCGCCGATGCCCGTACGACATCTTCAGAAACGCACATCGTACGGGCGCCGTAACCGCTTACGATGTATTTGTGACTGCGGAATAATATGAGTATAGCACACATTTTTGCTACGATTCTACGATTCTTTCCCGATGTCGGTGACGCCGGGACGTGGTACGATTACCACCCATCGCACGGCGACCGGTGTATTTGTGACTGGGGCTTGAATGACTATATATGACAGCGTATAGCGTGCACAGAAGCAGCACAGATGCTCAGAATCGTCTTTCAAAACCCTGAGATTACATGTACAATACACAATTTGTGAGTAAGAAAAAAATACATGCACAAGCAAAATGTTGTCTATAAAAACAGGCAAAGTAATTAGTTAGTACACACCTCCGCAGTTGTCGGCGTGTATTAAACATTCGTTCTCACCAAAGCTGTAACTGGTAAACGCGTGATGTAGCATCGATATGACGGCATCCGGTCCGTGTGTTTTGCTACCATTCACACCTGGAGAAGAAGAAACATTTGGCTCATATCGAATACCATTGACCATTAGATATCCATTTTTAGCTCACCTGAGCCAAAGGCTCAAGTGAGCTATTCTTACCGCTTTTCGTCCGTCCGTCGTCCGTCCGTCCGTCGTCAACATTTTCAAACGTCTACTGCTCGCGTACCTCTGGGCCCATGGTCGCCAAACTTTGGGGTCATGGTCCTTAGGTAGGGGGATTACAAAATTTGTGAAAATGGAGTCGTTGCAAAATCCAAGATGGCCGCCGTGGAAAAGTAGGTCAAATCCTTCAAACGACATCTCCTCACATACCGACTGGCGGATTTCGATGAAATTTGGCACGATCGATCCTTGTAATATTAAGGACTTTCAAAGTTGTTAAAATCGTGACCCCGGGGTCAAAAATGGGCGTGGCCCGGGGCGGCAAATGTATGTCAAATTTAGTTTTGCCAAAAGTGGTCATGTGATATACCGAAACGATGTAGCTCGAAGAGAGGATCACGTTGGTACTATTTTCGGGCCGTTCCGCTTGACCTACTTTGAGTTATGACCTTGTAAAGGTCAAAAGGTCACCGTCATATGTACAACTTTGAAAGTGATTTTCTCCTTAACGTCTGGACCCACATTTCTGTTAACTCATTACAGTCTTGGTATACATATATTGTTTATTGAAAAATGTAAATATTGTCTTATTTAATATCCAAAGTATATGCCGTGACCATCATGTGTACCCTCTTGCCGAGATGGTTCCAATGAATGGTCACAACTTGTGCACATACTTTATATAGAATATTTGTATTTGGTGAATTAAAAAGTCAGCAATGTGGTTCATACTTGAATATGATGGGCTAATCACTGCTGTACTGATAATAATTAAGGGGCCAGGTACTTGTCTCGGCATTTGAACCAGAACATTTACCATAAAAAAGATTAGAATAATTAGGGCTGCAGATTATCAGCCAGATAGTGTAGTATATCAAATTTAAGTCTTTTACATTTGCAACCATCATAGACACAGATCAGCCTCCACACAGGTGAGCGATTACAGGCCCATTTGGGCCTCTTGTTTTTTCATGTTTGTGACACACCATGAGAAAAATGGCACAATTACGATTTTGATAAGTGTAGCTCCTAATCATCTAGCACGCACCCTGAGCATGATAATGATCTGCATTATTCATTTATAGAAGCGTCACGGGGGCTTCATTAAAAATGGCGATCAGTGTAGTCGCTGAACAGGCTGCGCGGATGCGCAGGCTGGTTTGTGACTGCACGTGTCGCAAACCGCAATCGGGCCATTCTGTTCAGTGTGTCACATATATTATGCATGTATCCTATGTATATGTACCATTTAAATGTGCTTGATCTTGATGTATTATTATTAAGAGACAAGTCCATGTATGTATGCTTATTTACACTTGTTTACATACTATAGTTTTCATCGCTAGTACATGTACATTAATTTGTAGGAAGTTGTATTTACCTATTGTCTGCGCTTCGTCTACCAGATAGTTGTATTGGTGGGGTATGCCATCAAGGCGGACGCCAAACAGCTGCACCTTACGTGGCACGGTAAAGTATATCGGGCCCATCTGCCGGGCGTGATGGGGTATTTGCAACTGCTGCGAAAAATCGAATGTGTAGTGAATTTTGGTAAACGCGGTGGACATGGCTGGCACAGGCCTGGTCTCTTTGTCAACGTCCGCCAGCTCCTCCAACGACCGTCTGACGCTTAACTGGTACGCCTCCTTTTCGACTTGAGCTGCAAATTATATGCACATTAATTTTGTTGTTAGAACACTTTCGATGCCTACAATTGTATAGCCGGAAATACAACAATCACTATCTAAAACAATGCGATTATGTGGCGTTGGCTTAATCCGTAATTGCATCATTATGTACAGGCGACGCTATAATTTGTCGTTACATGGGTTCAGATCGTTGATTGCAATCACCGTCAACTTGGAATTGACGCAAAATAGACGGAACAGTAAAGCAAACCACCAACATGATCGGTATAATTATACATTGATTGTGTGTTTTATAAGTACCGGTACATGTATATGCGGAAATGGTTTACCTTTCATCAGATGATCTTGAAACTCCGTCGTAGCCTTCAGTTTCTGGGTATCGCCCACGGCATCTTGAATTCTCCGACGCAGTAACTCGCACACATGGCACACATCCTGTCTTGGGGAACTGATTTTGATGTGGGGGACGCACTGGGACCACACGTCCTTAAAAGACGACAAACCTAGCGGCCTGGCTCCTCTTTCCTCACAGCCGCTGCGGTACACCATGTGGATGCTGTGTTTGGTATCGCTGCATGGTAGGAATACGGGTGGGGCGGTGTCCTGGCCTCGGGAGGCAGCGGGTTGCGGTAGGCCATATTGCTCGGCATAGTTGACCACAAACTGCACAGCGTCCTTAAGGAGCGTGTATACATGTTAACATTAAATAAATACACATGAACAGTCGATGAACAAAAGATACATGCAATAGCCAATACATTATACAATTCAGTTTGTGTTTTGAAAATAAGTCTTACTTTGATTTCTTCATGTATGTAGTTATCTTACACATACATGCGATAAATCGAAATTAGTCTGTGTCAAAATTACACTTGTTATTTTCGTGAGTCAGACATTTATTAACAAGAGGCCCAAATGGGCCTGTATCACCTGAGAAGACGACGTTTGAAATTTCTAATATAAGGATGACCTTTGGACATGTCGGCGGCCATCGTGGATGATGTAATCATCAGATTTCGTCAAAAACCTGAGTGATTGTCTAGTGGATACCTTCAATTTGATATATGACAAGACCATATTCGGTCAAAAATGAAATCTGACCACTATTTGACCTCATGGGCCAGGCCATTTTTGACCCCGGGTTCACAATTTTAACAACTATGAAAGAGCATCAGTGTTCGATCATTCCTACGAAGTTTCGTCAAAATCGGTTCATCGGTCCGTGAGAAGAAGATTTTTTTTAAGAATTTGTGGTATTTTTAGACGGCGGCCATCTTGGATTTCCGAACGACGCCCTTTTAACAAATATGAAATGGCTCCACTCAAGGATCATAACTATAGATAAGATTTGACCACCATCGACCAAGCGGTTCATGAGAAGAAACAGTTTGAAGTTGATAATAACGGAACAACCCTTTGACCTTTCGGCGGCCATCTTGGATGACCTAATTAGGCGAACGCAACAAAAATCATACCAGAGTGATATACTCATCAATATCTTCGATTTGATATATGACATGGCCACTTTCGGCAAAAAAAGTATATGACCTTGAACTCTGACCCCCGGGCCGCGCCCATTTTTAACCCGGGGGTCACCATTTTAGCTATTTTGAAAGAGCATCAGTGGTCGATCATTCCTACCAAGTTTCGTCAAAATCGGTTCATCGGTTCGTGAGAAGAAGATTTTTTAAGAATTTGTGCTATTTATAGACGGCGGCCATCTTGGATTTCCGAACGACTACATTTTAGCAACTTTGTTTTCCCCCGACCTAAGTACCATGTCTGTGAAGTTTGGCCGCCATCTGCCCAGCGGTTCGGGAGGAGAAGACGTTTGAAAATGTTCACGGACGACGGACGAAAAGCGGTAACAATAGCTCACTTGAGCCTTCGGCTCAGGTGAGCTAAAAACATAACACTAACCTTAATTTCATCAAATTTGAAAGCGTTGTGCGGTCTCCTCCCCGTGTTTGCATGAACACGCGGCGTGGCACCGTGAGACTGCATATGCTTCTGTATATTGTCTAGTGTACGCTCCTTAGTATCATACAGCAGCTGAAAGGCTTGGCGACATACCCGTTGGTTTCTATATACATATGAGTATCGCACACGTTTTCTCTCAGTGACATGCTTTTTGTCAATCCCACATTGCTTCAACACACCCATTAGCAACATTTCTTTCTCCGTTTTCTCAAGTTCTCTTAATAGCAGAATGTTTTGTTCAATTTCGTCTTGCGTAAATTGCGACATACAATTTTTGGTACAACCGCACTCTGTTCTACAAATTTGCTCACATGTATTCGTGTCCTCTACAATATGGTTGTCGTTTGAAGTACACTCATTTTCTGCGGTACCTGAACCGTTGTCACAGAACTGACGAGCCAGATGGTCCACGGACGGTTGACCAGCCGCTTCCACATCATCATCACCGTCGGCGGGGTCACTAGCTGGGGCATCAGGCAGTGGTGGTGCCTCTCCAAAATGAGAATCGAACACATGGTCCAGCTCCTAAAAACATCTACATGTTATATCAAATTAACAGTCAATACACTTAAACGAATTTCTAATTGGTCACCCTATAACGTGCCATATTGTTTAGGAAAGCACAACATTGATCCATGAAACTTAATACAATATAATAACCTCAGCCGCATATTTTTGCTATAATTTCAGAATTACTGGTCCAATTTACACAAACCAACTTTTGTTTTCTTAATTATATCATTTCTAAGCTATCTAGCCAAGTTTCGGGGTTAATTTCTAAACAAGAGGCCCAAATGGGCATGAATCGCTCACCTGAGATCTCGGCCTAACTGGCTAACATAAGTCAAAGAGTATAAATATCAAGTCAATGTATGACCCCGGTGCCACCATATGAACAAATCTGAAACAGCGTTACCTATCGATCATTCATACCAAGTTTCGTCGAAATCGGCCTGCGGTTTGTGAGAAGATTTTTTGAGAATTTGACCTAATTTTTGAACCAGGGGCCACCATATGAACAAATCTGAAACAGCTTTAACTATCGATCATTCATACCAAGTTTCGTCGAAATAGGACCGGCGGTTTGTGAGAAGATTTTTTTGAGAATTTTACCTACTTTTCAACGGTGGCCATCTTGGATTATTTTTTCTCTATAATTAATCTTTCTGAATGAATGCAATCGACACATCTACATAAAATATGTAATGTCCAAAAAGTCACGTAATACACGTTTTTTTCTCCAAAAACAATGTGGCACATTATTGAGTGACCAATTAGAAATTCGTGTAAGTGTACATTACTATTATAGGGGATTATCACGATCACGTATTACATAATTATTATGATTATTGTATTATAGATTACAGTAACAAATTGGTAAATCGCTATTAACTCATTCGACCCTAGGAATTCTGAAACAAATCGCATTTTGTTCTAATTTCGCGTATTTTCCAACTTTCTGCATCCAAATTGGCATAAAATGACGCCTTTCGTAGTTTTGGACCAAAGCCGCATGCATGCGTATGATATAAACCCGGACATATGAGTAAAACTCGTTTTCAAAATCGCTAATTGCCAATTAGACGAGTTTTTTTTTCGAAATTGCTACTGATTTTTTCTCCTTCTTCACTTCTCTCTCTTCATCTCCCTCTCCTTCTTTCTCCCCTCTCAGGGGCGTCGGAGCTTTATTGACATTGGGGCGGCGAAATCAACCGAGCGTAGCGAGGGAGACGCTAGTGGGGTGCGGGGGCATGCCTACCTTTATGGTTTTCTCTAGCATATTAGGGTGCGGTGGGCGAGGGTCCGGTCCAAAAAAATGGCTATGTCGACATTCATGAAAAATTTGGCGAGGGGAGGTGGGCTTAGATACGACTTTATGTTTTTCTCTAGCATATTAGGGTGCGGTGGGCGAGGGTGCGGTCCAAAAAAAAATGGCT
This sequence comes from Sedimenticola sp., assembly GCA_040505915.1. Classification (GTDB taxonomy): domain Bacteria; phylum Pseudomonadota; class Gammaproteobacteria; order Chromatiales; family Chromatiaceae; genus Vondammii. The sequence continues at coordinate 12,891 of JBEVXV010000837.1, forward strand.
ATGTCGACATTCATGAAAAATTTGGCGAGGGGAGGTGGGCTTAGATACGACTTTATGTTTTTCTCTAGCATATTAGGGTGCGGTGGGCGAGGGTGCGGTCCAAAAAAAAATGGCTATGTCGACATTCATGAAAAATTTGGCGAGGGGAGGTGGGCTTAGATACGACTTTATGTTTTTCTCTAGCATATTAGGGT
>JBEVXV010000838.1:0-2168 GCA_040505915.1 Sedimenticola sp.
AGACGCCGACAAGGGCGCCGACGACTGAGGAGAGCAGTAGAATTTGAACCAGATACTGCCAGCCAAGCCAAGCACCCAAAAGAGCGAACAGCTTAAAGTCACCGTAGCCCATCCCCTCTTTTCCGGTCAGTAGTTTAAATAGCTGGAATACCGTCCAGAGTGAGAGGTAGCCGGCAACAGCGCCAATGAGTGCCGATTGAGTATCGCTGAAGAGGCCAAAGAGAGTGAGGATAAGCCCGCCCCAGAGGCCGGGAATAACGATGGAGTCGGGCAGCAACTGGTGGTCGAAATCGATCAATGTGAGTGCGATCAGTGCCCAGGTGAGGGGCAGGGCGGCAGCACACTGCCAACTGAAGCCAAAATGCCAGGCGACAATCAGGGAGAGGAGAGCGGTAGTCAGTTCGACTATAGGGTAACGTGGAGATATAGCCGTATTGCACCCAGAGCAGCGGCCACGCAGCAGCAGATAACTGATAATTGGGATGTTCTCTTTCGCCGCTATGGGATGACCACACTTAGGGCAGGCGGAGCGAGGTCGGCTGAGAGTGAAGGGTGACTCCTCTTCGGCTGGTGATAGCTCCAGAATCTCATGGCACTGGGACTTCCACTCACGCTCCATCATCAACGGTAACCGGTAGGCGACGACATTGAGAAAGCTACCCACCATCAGGCCGATCAGTGTGATAAGGAAGATGAACAGAAGCGGGTTCTGTTGCAGAAGTTGCAGCAATTCCATCATATTTTCTCATTTCGGGATATCTAAACAGCGCCTGCTTCCCTCCTGCGAGAGGGGGCAAGATGAGTCGGTTACATTTGGCAACAAATATTAATTCTTGTTACATTCTTTAAACCACAGAAGCCATCTTGAAAATAGGTAGGTACATGGCGACGATGAGTCCACCTACCAGAGTGCCGATAATGATCATGATAAAGGGCTCCAGCAGGCTGCTGAGGGCATCGACTGCATTATCAACCTCTTCTTCATAAAAGTCAGCTACCTTTGATAGCATATGGTCCAATGCGCCTGATTCCTCACCGATGGAGACCATCTGGATCACCAAGTGGGGGAACAGTCCTTGTTGTTTCATACTGAGTTGCAGGGATTGACCGGTGGCTACATCCTCGCGCATGCGGAGTACTGCATCACCGTAGACCACATTACCGGTGGCGCCGGCAACGGATTCGAGCGCCTCCACCAAGGGGACACCTGCCGCAAACATAGTGCCTAGGGTGCGTGCAAAGCGGGAGATGGCTGCCTTGTTGAGTATGACCCCGATGATAGGAATTCCCAGCATCATCTTGTCTACCGTCTGGCGGAATTTGCGTGAGCGCTTCCAGGTGTATGAGAAGAAGTAGACGGTACCGATCACTGTCATTATCACTGCCCACCAGTAGGATTGCATCCACTCCGACATTGCGATTACCGCCAGCGTGAATGCAGGCAGTTCACCTCCAAAGCTTGAGAATAGAGTTTGGAACTGTGGTATAACGAAAATCATAATCACAGCAGTAACGATAAAAGCAACAATAATGACGGCAGCGGGATAGAAGAGCGCCTTCTTGATCTTGCCCTTGAGCGATTCAGTCTTCTCTTTGTAGGTTGCAATCTTGTCGAGAAGTATCTCAAGAACACCGGCTGCTTCGCCAGCTCTCACCAGATTACAGAAAAGGTCATCAAAATAGAGCGGGTGTTTTTTTAAAGCCTCCGCTAGGGCGGTACCGCCCTCCACATCACTTTTGACGGCGAGAATCAGGTCCTGCATTGCCGGGTTCTCATGTCCTCGCCCAACAATATCAAAGGCCTGAACCATGGGGACACCCGCCTCCATCATGGTGGCCAGTTGACGACTAAAGATGGCAATATCGCCCGGGGTGATCTTCTTCTTGGTGTTGAATAGATCAATCGGTTTCTTCTTGACCTTCAGTGGTGCGATGCCTTGTTTACGGAGCTCCGCCCGGACCAGTGCAATGCTGGCAGCTCGGCTCTCACCCTTCATTCGCCTGCCACTTTTATCTGAGCCTTCCCACACAAAGACTTTAGGTTTTTGAATTTTCTTCTGGGCTACTGCCATGATGGTTAATCCTTGGTTACCCGGTTGATCTCTTCCAGACTGGTAAGGCCTGCTTTCACTTTTCTCAGGCCCGACATGCGTAGGGTTGCGACACCC
>JBEVXV010000839.1:0-15925 GCA_040505915.1 Sedimenticola sp.
CATTACGGTGACAGTTTACTAAATACACTTAATTATCATCCCTTCTATTCCTTTGAATAACTAGGGATTACGTGGTTAGCGCACTGGAAGCAGCCCGACTTCAAGTGGATTTCTGGAAAGCACTGGATGAGCTCTACGAGGCCCAACCCGTATGGGCCAGCCATGGAAGACAGCAATGTAGGACACCCATCAATCAAGTTATGGGTGTCCTATTTTTCAGTTAAATGTGATTTAATTTTTACGCAGAGACTTAATGCGAATGTGTTGCATGATCCAGCATGTCAGCTGCCCATTGGTTTATGCTTTTTCCACTCACTTCAGCAGCTTGAGCAACTGCAGCATGAACCTTTGGTGGGATACGGAGTATCAACTTGCCAGAGTAAGGTTTTTGGGGTTGCTTGCCTACTTTTTTGCATGTATCCAAACAGTCATCTACAGCCCTCTTCAAATGTCTCGCAATTCGCTCACAGCTTCACCGTGAAAGCCAACAACGTCATTAATTCCAGCAATATGACCTACAAAGCAAGTATCTTCGTCACTGTATTCAATGCGGGCACTATAGCCATTGTGTTTCATGGTTTCACTCCAGCTTGTTTCAGAAAAGATTAAAGAGCACATATCACAACAACACCCGCTCAATCCCCCCCTGCTTCACCTTGTTGATAAAGCCCTGCTGCCAATTGGAGCCAAGACGATCACGCACCAGCTCCTCGACGATATAGCTCACTTCCATGCCGGTGGCATCCTTATAACGGTTGAGCCCCTGCTGACAGGCGGGACATGTGGTGAGAATCTTGGCCTTGCGGTAACCACCCGCCTCACCACTATTGAGCTTGCGTATCCCAAGCTTTAGCTCCTCCTCCTTGCGGAACCGCAGCTGGCTGGAGATATCGGGCCGGGCAACACCGAGGGTGCCCGCCTCGCCACAACAGCGATCTGACAGCAATACCGGCTGACCCATGAGCTTTGAGGCGACCTGGATCGGGTTGTGCTTCTTCATCGGTGAGTGACAGGGGTCATGGTAGAGATAGTTGGTAAGGCTATTCTCTGCCAGTGTCAGCCCGCGCTCCATCAGATACTCGTGGATATCGAGTAGCCGACAACCGGGAAAGATCTTCTCAAACTCATATTTGAGCAGCTGATCCATACAGGTACCGCAGGAGACGATCACGGTACGGATATCCATATAGTTGAGTGTGTTGGCTATACGGTGGAACAGCACCCTGTTTTCGGTGGTGATCTGCCGCCCCTTCTCATGTTGTCCGGATGCGCTCTGGGGGTAGCCACAGCAGAGGTAACCTGGTGGCAACACCACTTGGTCACCCAACTCGTAGAGCATCGCTATAGTGGCCAGCCCGACATCGCTAAACAACCGCTCTGAACCACAACCAGGGAAATAGAAAACCGCATCTGAATCTTCGTTGATCCGTGCGGGATCGCGGATAATCGGTACGGTACTCCTATCCTCCAGTCCAAGCATCGCCCGTGTGGTCATCTTGGGCAGCTCAACGCGGATCGGGCGGCGCACCAGCTCAACGAGCTGGGCTTTGACTGTCGGCTGACCGGTAGTGCTCGCCGGAATCCGGCTACCCCGCCCATGCAGCAGCCCCAGCCGTTTGAACACACCATAGCCGAAAGTGAGTCCCTTGAACCCCCACTCCAGCATCACTTTGCGCAGCACCGCTATGGCACGGGGATCAGTACTGTTAAGGAAGGCCATGGCCGCCCAGGTACCCAGGTTACGCCGCTTCTGTCCCCGCTCACTGAGGATCTTGCGCATACGCACGGTGACCTCACCAAAGTCGATATCGACCGGGCAGGGTGTGTGACACTTGTGGCAGACCGTGCAGTGGTCGGCAACATCATTCATCTCTTCGAAGTGGCGCAGTGATAGGCCGCGGCGGGTCTGCTCCTCGTAGAGAAAAGCCTCAATAATCAGGCCGGAGGCAAGAATCTTATTTCGTGGTGAGTAGAGGAGGTTGGCGCGTGGCACATGTGTCTGGCACACCGGCTTGCACTTACCACAGCGCAGACAGTGACGAATATCGTCGTTGAGTTCCCCCAACTCACTATCCTTAAGGATAATCGCCTCCTGTTGAACCAGGCGTAGTGAGGGGGTGTAGGCCCTTTCGAGGCCCGATCCCGGCAACAGCTTTCCAGGATTGAAGTGCGCCTTGGGGTCGACCTCGTTTTTATACGCGATAAAAGCCTGAAGCTTCTCCTCTTCGAGATACCGCACTTTGGTCAGGCCGATACCGTGCTCACCGGAGATTACGCCATCCAGAGAGCGAGCCAGTGCCATCACCTGATCCACCACCCGCTCCGCTTCATGCAACATCTCATAATCTGAGGAGTGAACCGGGATATTGGTATGCACATTGCCGTCACCAGCGTGCATGTGCAGAGCAACGAAGAGGCGTGAGTCACGAATCTCACGATGTATCTCGTCCAACGCCCGGCGTACCGGCTCCAGCTCCTGTCCGTTGAAGATCTCCTGCAACCGCTCAGCTACCTCCTTGCGATAGGAGTGAACCAGTTCACGTCGCAACAGCATATCGAGCAGAGTATCCTCTGGGTTGGGTGCCTCTTTCTCTTGCAGCAGGTCGCTGTGCTGCTGCGCCGTTGCATCCAGGTTCTCCAGAACTCGCTGCCAACGCGCACTGGCTCCTGATACCACCTCTCGCGCACTCTCCCGTTTGGCATCAAAAATAGCGCTGTTCTCGGCTGATGCCTCTACTTCTTCATCACTGCGCAGCTGCGGCATCTCTCCGTCAAGATAACTGAGAACCGCTTCCATGATTTTCAGCTTGTTGCCGATAGACTGCTCAATGTTGATACGCTCAATACTGCGGTTGTACTCGGCCAACCGCTCAAGGGGGATCACCACATCTTCGTTGATTTTGAAGGCGTTGGTATGGGTGGAGATGGCTGCGGTGCGCGTACGATCAAGCCAGAAGTTGCGGCGTGCCTCGGGACTAACGGCAATAAATCCTTCCGCCTCGCGGGCGTTGGCCAGCCGTACCATCTGCGCGGCGGCGGCGACCACCAGCGACTCGTCATCGGCCACCAGATCAGCGATCAGTACCATCTTGGGGCGATCCCGGCGCGGCGCCTTGGTGGAGTATTTCACCGCTCGAAGATAGCGCTCATCCAGGTGTTCGAGACCGGACATCTCGACACCATCGCTCTCCTTAATAAAATCTCTGATCTCAACGATAGCGGGGACCCCGCGGGCGAGGTCGGCACCGAAGAACTCGAGGCAGACCGTACGCACATGCTGGGGCATACGGTGGAGGATAAAACGGGCGGAGGTGATTAGGCCGTCACACCCCTCCTTCTGTACGCCGGGCAGACCAGCGAGATACTTGTCAGTGACATCTTTTCCCAGGCCCACCTTACGAAACAGACTACCGGGCATCTCCAGCAGTTCAGGCTCACCAAGAGGGGTTTTGCCATCAGCGTTATAGCGACTGATGCGGAAGCTCACCTCGGCCTGCTCATGGATCTTGCCCAAATTGTGGTTGAGGCGCTCCACCTCCAACCAGTTACCCTCCGGCATCACCATGCGCCAGGAGACAAGATTATCCAGGGTAGTACCCCACAGCACCGCCTTCTTGCCTCCGGCATTCATTGCGATATTGCCACCAATAGTGGAGGCGTTCTGAGAGGTGGGATCAACGGCAAACGCCAACCCATGCTCTGCTGCCAGGTCCGACACCCGCTTGGTCACCACACCGGCACCCGTGGTCACCGTCGCCACTTTGCCATCAACACCGGAAAGGTCGATATACTCGACACGCCCCAACTGCTCAAGCTTCTCGGTATTGATCACCGCGCAGTAGGGGTCGAGTGGCACCGCCGAACCGGTATAACCGGTACCGCCACCACGGGGTATCAGATTCAGTCCACAGGCGACACAAGCCGAGACGATAGCCGCCACCTCCGCCTCCCGGTCCGGGCTGATCACCACAAAGGGTATCTCCACACGCCAGTCAGTGGCATCGGTAGCGTGGGATACCCGGGCAAGACCGCCAAAATCGATATTCTCACGGCTAGTGATCTGCTCCAACGTGCGGATCACCTGCTTTCTCAGCGTATTATTGTTCTCGAAACATGATGAGAAGCGCGCTACCGCCTCGCGAGCGGCCTCAAGCAACAGCAGCGCCTTCTCATTACCATCAGCACGCAACTCAAATTGATCGAGGCGGTGCTTAAGCGCCTTGATCAGAGCGTTGCGCCGCTCTGGATCGGCCTGCAGATCATCTTGCAGATAGGGATTGCGAGCCACCACCCACATATCACCCAGCACTTCGTAGAGCATGCGGGCGGAACGGCCGGTTCGGCGGCTGCTGCGCAACTCGCCAATCACCTGCCACATCTCCTCACCAAGAAAACGTATAACGATCTCACGGTCAGAAAAGGAGGTGTAGTTGTAGGGTATTTCGCGAATACGTTGAGGTTGTGCTGAACTCATCTGCTTGGTGAATAACCTTAGTGAAAAAAAACGCCCGGCGATAGTATCGACCAGGCTTGCTCTAGCTGGCTATTTTAGCCTACTGCGGGAAAAACCGTAAGCCCTTGAATCACTTATCCAGCCTGCCAATAAATTTGGCACCACCTGATGGATCTCTCACTCAGTTCGCCAGAAACTATAACGGTCTCAAATTTTATAGTTTCCCCACTATCGAAGTAGAATAGCCCACACTAAACGGAGGCGAATGATGAACAGAGCGGTCTTTCTCGATCACAAAACAGTAGACCTTGGGGATCTCGACCTGAGCGCACTGATAGCCACCCCCTACCAGTGGCAACTTTACCCCAAAGGGGATGCAACAAAGAGTCTTGAGCGCATAAAAGGCGCCGTGATCGCCATCACCAACAAGGTGGTTCTCGACCGAGAGCTACTCTCCCAGGCCCCCGATCTGAAGCTTATCTGCGTTATAGCCACCGGCACCAACAACGTCGACCTGGAGGCCGCCGCCGAACTTGGCATCGCCGTCACCAATGTCACCGGCTACGGTACATCATCGGTGGTACAACACGTCTTTGCCCTTATCCTCGCCCTCACCAGCCACCTCAACGACTATCAGGCCGCAGTGGGGCGGGGCGATTGGCAACGGAGTGATATGTTCTGTCTGCTCGATTTCCCAACAAGAGAGCTCAGTGGTAAAACCATGGGGCTTATCGGCTATGGCGAACTCGGTAGAGCGACCGGACGTATAGCCGAGGCCTTCGGCATGAGACTGCTATTGGCCCAGCGCCCAGGAGGAGAACCACAGGCAGATCACATACCGCTAAGAGCGCTTCTGCCCCTGGTCGATATTCTCAGCCTGCACTGCCCACTGACCAAGAGCACCAAAAACCTGATCGGGAGAGAGGAGTTGGCACTGATGCGCCCTGACGCACTGCTGATTAACACCTCCCGTGGCGGCATCGTCGATGAAGAGGCTCTCGCTGAGGCGCTGCGCAGGGGTCAATTGGGCGGTGCTGGATTTGATGTTCTCACTCAAGAGCCGCCAACAGATGACAATCCCTTACTTCAGAAAGATATCCCGCGATTGATCCTCACACCCCACAACGCCTGGGGCAGCCGTGAAGCGCGTCAGCGCCTGGTGGACGGTGTGGTGAAGAATATTTTTTCCTGGGGTCAAGGGGAGAGACAGAATCGCGTGGTTTAAAGAGATTCAGAGTGCAAAATATGTCACTTATTGTGCTTTCTTGGATACCACATTCTCGGACGAGCTCCTATGGAAAGCTCTCACCCAAACTCTCTACATCGGGCATATCGACCATATTGCAGGCTAGAGCAAAAACACCCTCCTCACCTTCCAACAGATCGCAACGGGTCACCTCAACAACAGCATAGAGCGGCGGGGTAATCTCCTTCTCCGGCAGTACCGCCACATGGAGCAGGGCACCCGCATCAACGGGCAAATTACTCAGCAGCAACATACCACTGCCACTAAGATCTTTGATCCTAGCTTCTGCCACTTTATCATCACCGACGATACGAAAACGCGCACTACAGTTTACCGTCATACGATGGAAATCACGCTTATCCGAACTCTCCAGCATAATGTCGCTCCCCTTAGGGCCTATTAACACAATGAAACTCTGTTCAGTGGTAACTATTCAGCTCACCCCTAAAATCCGTCATTTCTGCGTTACAAAATGATCATTTACACTTGTAAACTCACATTTTGCACCTTGAACTGACAGATTTTAGGGGCAATCTGAACAGTTACGGCACTATGCTGAATAGTTACGTTCAGTGTAGCCCATCGACCGTGACGGAGAAATCTAAAGCGGTCAATTGTTCAGCCTCCTCGCGAGTAAGGTAGCGCCAGGGTAGAGGAAAGAGCCCCGGAACCCGCTGCCGGTAAGTATGGTAGAGATCCCCATGATAGATTATCAACTTACGCTCTTCCCAGCGGGAACCGATAATGAAATAGAGCGTCATCATGATCGCTGAAACTAAAAAAGCCCCATCCATGTCGCGGGTCCATATTATCACTAAGCCAAGGGCGTACCAGGGGTGTCGAACATAGCGATGGAGGGGAGAGATATGTAGCCGCTCCTGATCCTCCAGCCGATTCTCTCGCTCCCGCCATTGACGCAGACCGAGAAACTCAGCCCCATCATAGTATTTGAGTGACCAGAAGAACCCGCCTATGGCCAGCAGGGCGAGACCATTGGCCAGCCATGCCAACAGACCGCTCCACTGCCAGAGCCAGGGCCCTTGCCATAAATAGATGAGTGCCAGAGGGGGTAGAAGTAACAGCAGTGCCGCTAAATTAAAAAGCAGGCGATAGGCGGGAATCAGATAGGGAGTACGTTTCGCCACCCACTCCTTAGCCACCAGAGAGGCGGTCAGGGAGTGGATGAGGAAATAGATCAACCAGATAACACTGAGTACCAGTGCCTGGTCAGCCTCAAGCATCATTGCCAAAGGCCAGGATCAACATCAGTCGATGAATTTACCACCACGCAGTCGTTGAGCCTCCATCATCTCCAACTCACGGGAGCCTGAAACGACTACATCGGGGTTGGGTACAAAATCGATATCTGTCGCTCCGCGATCATAAGGTACCGAATTAAGAATGACCCGCATGGCGTTGAGGCGTGCCTGATGCTTGTCGTTGGAACGGATGATGGTCCATGGCGCATGGGTGGAGTGGGTTTTCTTCAGCATCTGGTACTTAACGTTGGTGAAATCATCCCATCGCTCCTGAGCCTGTACATCCACCTCACTCAGCTTCCACTGCCGCAAAGGGTCACTCTTGCGGCGCTCAAAGCGACGATCCTGCTCCTCTTTGGTCACACTGAAATAGAGCTTGATCAGAATGGTCCCCTGGCGCACAACATCCTTCTCGAAACCGCCTACGCCGCGCATAAAGTTCTTGTACTCAGTTTCGGTGCAGAAGCTGAATACCGGCTCCACCATGGCACGGTTGTACCAGCTGCGATCAAACAGTACGACTTCGCCGCCACGGGGAAACTGACGTACATATTTCTGAAAGAACCACTGGGTGCGCTCATGCTCTGTCGGCTTACCAAGCGCAACCACACGGTAATGCTTTTCGTTCATGTAACGGGTGACACGGCGAATAGTACCGCCCTTGCCAGAAGCATCCCGTCCCTCGAACAGAATAATCATCCGGGTACCACTCTTCTCGAGGTACTGCTGCATGCGGATCAGCTCAGCCTGATAGGGCTTTAGCTCCTCCTCCCGACGGAAGCGACGGACTGCTTTGCGCTGATTTTTCTTGAGGGAAGTAACCTCAGCTTTCAGAGCGGAGAGTTCATCGCCCTCTTCTGCAACCACAGCCTCTTCTCTGTTTTCACTATTCTCGTCTGTCATATCCGGCGATCCTTAGTCACGATGTAAAGCGGCCATTATAGCCTAATTACCGTATGCAGCGCCCACACAGAGCGATGCTATTGAAAAAGAACATTCTACGCTTTAAGGAGCCAAATCACATCTGCTACCCTCTAATCAGTTGTTCCATATCAAAAACCGAGGGCCTCCCATGAGAGGCGCTGCTAAGTAGTCAGTATCTGTATGCCGACTCAACCTGTTCTCGGGTAAGTACACCATAAATCCTATGAATTCCCGGTGCCGTCATGCGCTCAACGTAGAGCGCATCCACACCCTGCTGATCGAGCCGATCAATTGCCTCCTGCAGATTGGCCTGCAGATGCACCGATGCCACATCAAAACGCCTACCCGGCATCGCTATCAGGTCAACCTCAACAACAGCCTCATCCTCCTGAAGCGCTCTTGCCAGATCAACGGCAGAGAGTAAGCTGACGGGCTCCTCCTCACCCTCTACCAATATCCATTCAGGACCCGCACTCAGCGCCTCTTCCGCCTGCTGTCGGCCGGTAAAGCGAGGCAAGCGGGCATATGACTTCTGCATCACACCGGCAACACCCATACGGCGCAGTGCCTGGAGCACGGGGTTGGCATCATAGTCCATCCCGGCGGCCTTAAGCATGACGACAAAAAGTGACTCCTTGCGAAACAGCTCACTGGCAGTCAGGTTGGCGACCACAATCACCAGCATCCCCGGCATGATGATCTGAGGGGAGTAGGTCAACTCCATCATTGCCGTCAGCGCCGCCAAGGGAGCTTGCAGACAGGCTCCCATCATCGCCCCCATTCCCAACAGCGCATAAAGGCCCACATCGACCAATCCACCACCAGAGGCCTGATTCAACAGCAGCCCCACAGCACTGCCCAGGCAGGCACCAATAAAGAGTACTGGACCGATGTTGCCGCCGGGGATACCCAGGCCGATACTGGCGACGGTGGCCAGCACCTTGGCAGCAAGTACAAACAGCAGTAGAGCAATACCAATCTCACCCAACAGCGTGGCGTTGACCGTATCGTAACCCACCCCCATCACCTGGGGGGCAGGCAGTGCCAACAGCCCCACCAGCAGCCCCGCCAAGCTGCACCTCTGCCAAAAAGAGATACCCTCGGAGTAAGCTGCGGTCTTCTCCAGCAGATGGATAAACAGGGAGGCGAGCGCACCCACAGCAAGGCCCAGAAGAATCAGTAGCGGGATCTCACTCAGTGAACCAAGATGCATTGCCGGAACTGTAAAAGCGGGGGCGCTGCCGAACACCATCACAGAGACCACCGTAGCGCTAACAGCGGCCAGGATCACCGGGATAAAGCTGGCCACGGTGTACTCCTGCATCACCACCTCAAGCGCAAATATCACCCCTGCCAAGGGGGTATTGAAGGAGGCAGCGATACCGGCTGCAGTACCACAGCCGACCAGGGTGCGAATACTGTTATTGGGCAGGGTCAGATACTGTCCTAGCAGGCTGGCCGATGCCGCACCAAGAAAGATATGCGGCCCCTCACGCCCCACTGAGTGACCGCTGATAAGGGCGACAGCAGCACCGAAAAACTGTTGCAAAAATGCGCGCAGAGTGAGGTGGCCCTGATGATAGGCCATCCGCTCCATCACCCCGGCAACTCCCAGCACCGAAAAGCCTTTGTTGCGCCAAGTGAATACCAGACCGATGGTAAGCCCGCCCAACAACGGTAACAGCAGCCGTGCCCACATTGGCAACGACTCAAAGCTCTCCGCATGAGACCCCGGTAACAATCCCCGCTGGGCAGCTTCAACGGCGACCCTAAAAAGGACTATGATGCCTCCCGCCAGCAGACCGGTGAGCAGTCCCAGCAGCGCCAGCTGAATCAAGGCATCCGGGCGGGAGAGATGGAGACGCAGCCGCTCCATGGCATCACCTGCCAAATCTGATACCCGCTCTTTTCTATTACCTGCACTCATTGCGTGGATATATTACACGATTAGTACTTCCTTGTTGCATCAGGGAGGATTAGATTATCCACTATGAAATGCGACGATATCAAAGCCTACATTACCGCTACCGAACTGGAGATCATCGGCAGACTCCTGCCCCTTGAAAACGCAGAGGTGCTGGAGCTTGGCTGTGGTCGAGCCTGGATGACACGACAGATCACAGAGCGATACCACCCCAGACGAATGATCGCTACCGAGGTTGACCGAATTCAGCACGAGAAAAACCTGCAGATTAATGACCTATCAGGAGTCACTTTTGTATACGGCGGCGCCGAGGCGGTCGATCTCGCGGATGAATCCATCGACATCGCTCTGATGCTGAAGTCCCTCCACCATGTGGCTATGGAGCAGATGGATCGGGGGCTGCATGAGGTGGCGCGGGTACTCAGGCCCGGCGGACTGCTCTATGTCTCAGAACCGGTCTATGATGGAGACTTCAATGAGATTCTGAAGCTTTTTCATGACGAAAAAGTGGTTAGGGAGGCCGCCTATGGAGCCATCTGTGGTGTGGTGGTGAGCGGCCTGTTCGAACTGGAGGAGCAGATCTTCTTCAACGCCCCGGGACACTACCGTGACTTCGCCCATTTTGAAGAGCGTATGCTCAATGTCACCCACATCGATCACCGCATCAATGATGCCCTCTACCAACAGATCAGCGCTGCCTTTATGCGGCATATGTCCGATGATGGCGCCCACTTCATGAAACCCTCTCGGGTGGATCTGCTGCGTAAGCCATACTAGGAGTCTGTCCGAGAATAGGAGACCTACTGCGGAAAGCTCATTTTGGCCCTTTTTTCCACTCATTTTCGTTGAATAAGAGTAACTATTCGCCTCAAATGACTGAAAAAAATGACTCAAAATGGACTTCCCTCGCTACGGTGCCTATTCTCGGACAGGCTCCTGAACCGAAGGGTGTGCTGAATGCCTATCTCGATTTTTCGGCAGCAATAAAAAAGCCCCGCCATAAGGCGGGGCTTTTTTCCTGGTGGCTAGCCACCAGAGACCCAGTTTTACTGGGGTACGACGTTGGTCGCGCTAGGACCTTTCTGACCCTGTTCAACGTCGAAGGATACTGTCTGTCCTTCAGCTAGCGACTTGAAGCCAGCTCCCTGGATGGCACTGTGGTGAACGAAAACGTCCTTGGAGCCGTCAGTCGGGGTGATGAATCCAAAACCTTTTTCGTCGCTGAACCACTTAACTGTACCTGTAGCCATGTTTAGTTACCTCTGTAAAAATTTAATATAAAGCTGTGTTTATGCAGACACCTGCCTAGCACTTACGGAAGAATCTGCCACGAACTGCGAGAGGGAACTGCCGAAAAACTACCAAAACACTGCACTAGCTGTGCATGATATTAAAATGTTCAGCTAAATAACACCATTATTTTGCATAAAAACGACTAAATTTAGATCTGAGCACAAAAAAAACCAAAAATAGACAGCATTGAGTGATCAGGAGGGCCCCGCATTGGTACTTAACACCCAGTCAGAAGCCACGCTCTGCTTTGATCTTTTCGTAGGCCTGACGAATTTCATGAGTCTTCTGGGCCGCTACCTTCATCATCTCTTCCGGCAAGCCTTTCGAAACCAGCTTATCGGGATGATGTTGACTGAGCAGCCGCCGATAGGCTCTCTTCACCTCTGCATCACCGCCATCTTTGCCGATACCGAGAATGGCATACGCATCTGCCGATGTCGGGCCTTTAGGCTCAGGTGCCTGGCCACGCCCAGCGCCGCCACCAAAGTGCCGCTCCGCCTGAATCATCTGTTCCAGGCGGCGGAAGGCAAACTCCGGGATACCCAGATGTTTGCAGATATGCAGCAGTAGCTGCTCTTCTGCAGGATCCAGTCGGCCATCAGCATATGCTGCCTGAAGTTGTATCTCAATAAACATCTGAATTAGGGTGTTGCGGCGATGACACTCCTGGCGGAACTGCTCCAGCACATCATCCAGGGGAAAGTTCTCCCGCTTACCCTGGTTGAACAGGTTGATCGCTGTTTTGCGCATATCGGTGTCGAGATCCATCTGATCCATTACCGCTTGGGCCAGCGCAATCTCATCTTTCGACACCTTGCCATCGGCCTTGGCAATACTACCCATAATGGAGAAGGTGGTGGTAAAGAAGGCGGTTTGAACCCGCTCACGATCTCCGGTGGAAAACTGCTCATCCCGATCAAGACCACCAAGCCCTTTATCCAGGTTGTGCCCCACCACCGCACCCAATAATGCACCCAAAGGTCCACCCAACATAAACCCGAAGGCACCACCTGCTACTTTTCCCCACCAACCCACTTAAACGCTCCTATTTTCTATCAATATTAAAGTCTGTCACTGAATGAGTAGACCCAATGGGGGCGATAGAGCACCATCACGGTGATCACCCAGCCATTGAGAAACGCCTCCGGCATAAACATCAGCGGAAAAAACGCCATCACTCCCTGCTCCAGTTCGGCGAGTGTAAAAACCCCACCGCTAACCAGCAAGCCCACCACCAAATAACCACTGATCAGCGCAGCCAGACCTGCGGTGAAAAAACCATTGACCAGCACATAGATAAAAAAAGTTCTTCGGCAGAAGTGAACGCACTATAACCAGTGAAGCCATAGTGAGGCTGGCAGGGATAGCGCTGGTGGTCAAGGCATTTATAGCAAAAAGCTCCCAGCTACCCGCGTTATTGAGTGTCACCCCACTAAGAACGATCGCAGCCAAAATCACCGTCAGTGACCAGCCAAACATCAAGGTTATTGCAGTGAGTCCAAGAAGATGAAATGTGAGCTGATCATTTGTGGCAACCCGCATAGTCCACAGCAGCAACAGAGCGACACAGCTGCCGAAATAGACATTCAGAACACCCCCACCAAGGGGCATGATAGAGCGCAGAGCGAAAGAGCAGGAGATAGAGCCCCGACGCGCCCCATAGGAATAGAGGGGAGAAAATATTACCGAAAAACTCCATCCGTTGAATTTACCCGACTTCACACGACTCTTCCAGCGAGGTTCCCTGGATTCTGCGTGCCACCGCAAATACACACTTCACCCCGTCCAACTGCGGATTCCAGGTTGAAAGCATATCAGTAAGTTAGTATTAAATTGGTGCGGTCAATTACGGTTTCTATGTTTAACACAACCCAACAATTAACACTGTAGGGGATAGCGCTAAAGATCGCCTCACCTACGCCGATAAGTATAGCGAGACCAAAATAAATTGAGTCTCAGGAGGTTCGAGATGATCCGCACATACAACTTGGCTAACGGCGAACTGCTTCAGCAGCAGTACAAAGCCGATGCACCGAAGATGCCGGAACGGCACCCTATGGACATCTCCTTCCCATCAACACAACTTCAGGAGGTTCCCCTTGAGACCGAGCAGAAAGCAGGTGGTATGCCCGCTGATCTGACCCGGATAGCTGTAGATCACTTTCTTGATCGACAGCAGAGCTAAAAATTACTGTGCAAAAAAAGGCCTGCGGCATCGCCGCAGGCCTTTTTTATTGGTTCCGTTTAAAAAAAATGGTGGTCACTATTCAGTGGCCCCTGTTACGAGACTATATTTACCAGGGGTCGGGCATATTTTGCCGCACTTCCCTGTAGGAGTGCTTTCTCGAAGCGCGATGGATGGCGGCACCAGGGTGGTTGTTTCATCGCGGTCCGAGAGACCACTCCCACAATAAGATCGAAGCCCGATACTAAATAGTTACCAAGAAAAATTAGGGTAAAGCGCCATACCTTAAACTGAAACTAGGAGCCTGTCCGAGAATAGGCACCTGGGTAAGTCATAGATTTCGTGCTAGGCGGAAACCAATGATATAAAGTTTGGAATTGCCATCATGATGGCCGCGCTTGGTTGTTCTCAGGCTATCTCCAGGCTTATTGAAAGCCCCGCCTCGCATCACCCGCTCCCGACAACCGGTATTTTGCCAAGCGCTACCGTCAACCGGAGCCCCACGATAATTGCTGTGGTAGCAGTCGGCTACCCACTCCATCACATTGCCAGCAGTGTTGTGTAGTCCATAAGGGTTAGGCTCAAAGCGCCCAACGACTGCTGTGGATTTTTGATCCCAACGGCTGCCACAATTGAAGCAGTTCGCCCTATTTTTACCAATCTGAAAGCCCCACCAGTAGGGGGTATCACTACCTGCCGCAGCCGCAAACTCCCACTCAGCCTCGGTTGGCAGGCGATACTTCTTACCCGTCTGCCTGGAGAGCCAAACGGTGTAGGCTGATGCATCCTCCCAGCTAACATTGATCACTGGCCGCTGCCCACGACCCCAGCCAAGATCATCCGGAAGAGTGCGATTGGTTGTATTCGCAAAGCGGGCATAGTCATCAAAGGTCACCTCATAACGGCCAATGACATAGCTATTGATCTTCACTCTGTGACTCGGTCGCTCTTCAGAAGCCAACTGACTCCTGTCGCTGCCCATAATAAACTCGCCACCACGAATGTAGACCATATCAGGCGCACTTCCTCCTCCCCTCAACCTATCCTGTATTAGGGTGCCGGTTACCCTCTCCTTTACAACAGGTGTCACCGCTTCCGGTTCTGCAACAACAACCTTGGGCGCTACCGCCAGCGGCTCCGCTGTCGGTGACATTTGCGGCGCCTCCTGGACAGGTCTCTCTGCAACAGGCGATCGTAATGAGATGTCTATAGCCGGGACCTGTGCTGGCACCTGAACCTGGGCCTCCCCCTGCTGTAGAATCCGGCTAACAATTTCCCCGCCCCCGCTCATAATGGAAAACAGCTCCATTAGCCCAAAAGCCACCACGGCACCAACCAGACCGCTTGCCAGTACGCTCTTGACTGAACTCGCACTTTCAATATCCAGCACCTGCTTCTTGCCGGCCAGCCGTTCATCCGTCAAACCATCTACGGGGCGCTCACTCTCAACCTTCTCCTGTACCTTATAAAGTACCTCTTCTACCTGCTTTTTCGCCTCTAACGCCTCATTTCTACTAAACTCCGCTTCATCCACATCACCCTGGGACGCCTCCAGCGCAAGCTTCAGTCTATCTACCTCGCTGTTCCGCTCCTCGATCTTCTCCTCCAGCAAGAGCGACTCTTTTCGACTTGTATCCAGCTCACGTCGCCGCTCGTCAAGTGAGTTCTGCAGATCACCCATCTCCTGACGGACAGCTTCGTTTTCGGTAGCGTCAATCGATCCTGTTAACTCACCCTCCCTGACCTTCTCTCGCGTCTCTTCAAGTTCCAGTTGCAGCATTACAACCCGGTCATCTGATGAACCATCCTCCGGCGAGAGTGGCTTGTCTGCTAACTCTTTCTGGACAGCCTCGAGCGCCTGGTGCAGTTGCGCCACATCATCCTCTGCCTGCTCACGCACCAACTCAAGCTCTGCTTGCAGTGCATTCACCTCATCTGCATCGCCACCCTGTTGTGCCGCCTGTATCTGCTCAGCATACTGCTGCATCACGGAGCGCAGCTCCTCCACCTCACTACTAAGACGCTGAGCCTCCTGCTCCACCATCACCTTCTCTTCTACTATCTCGTCCAGTTGTGATTGTAGGGCTGATTGCTCAGATACCTCAGACGATGCCTGTGCTAGAACACCCTCCAACCGCTCGAGTTCATGGCGCTGATGGTCGCGTTCGACCTCTAGCGCCCTAATCTCCTCTCTCGACGTTTTGTCTGATCGGCGGACTTCATCCAGCTCACTCTGTAGTGCCTGATTCTGCTCACTGACACGCTGTTCGTGCTCTACCAGTTCAGCATCCAGTCTCTCGTTCTGTGTTTTAGCAGCGGTTAGCTGCTCATCCAGTGCATTTTTCTCTTGCTCCAGGTGCTGCTGTTCACCGACACTCTTCTCGCGTTCTGCCAGTTCAGCTTCCAGTCTCTCGTTCTGTGATTTAGCAGCGGTCAGCTCCTCATCCAGCGCGTTTTTCTCTTGCTCCAGGTGCTGCTGCTGTTCACCGACACTCTTCTCGCGCTCTGCCAGTTCAGCTTCCAGTCGCTCGTTCTGTGCTTTAGCGGCTATCAGCTCCTCATCCAGCGCGTTTTTCTCTTGCTCCAGGTGCTGCTGCTGTTCACCGACACTCTTCTCGCGCTCTGCCAGTTCAGCTTCCAG
>JBEVXV010000839.1:16025-35206 GCA_040505915.1 Sedimenticola sp.
CCAGCGCGTTTTTCTCTTGCTCCAGGTGCTGCTGCTGTTCACCGACACTCTTCTCGCGCTCTGCCAGTTCAGCTTCCAGTCGCTCGTTCTGCGCTTTAGCGGCTATCAGCTCCTCATCTAGTGCATTTTTCTCTTGCTCCAGGCGCTGTTGCTGTTCGCCAACACTCTGCTCACGCTCCGTTAGCTCTCCTCGTAGTGACTCGGATTGCTCTGAGGCAGCCGCCAACTGCGCCTCCAGTTCAGCAACTTCACCACTGAGACGACCGCTCTCCTTCTCCATGAGGCCGCTTAATCGCTTAACCTCTTCACGCTGCCTATCATATTCAGCTTCAAGGTGCTTGATCTTCTCCTTCGCCTCCCTATCCGACTCATCGGTATCATCGAGAGCGCCGTTAAGGGTATCGAGTTCCTTCTGTAGCACTACCAGCTGGTCGTGTTCTTGTGCTTGTGCTTCCAGCGTACTCTTCAGATTCGATGCACGCTCCTCCAGGCTAAGCCTGCTTGCCTCACTCTCCTCCCATTTTTTTTGCAGCGCTACCCACTGTGATTCAAGCCCCTCTTTTGTATCACCTGCCGACTTTTGTGCTTCGAGTTTTTTATGTGACTGAGCAAGTTCCTCCTCTAAATGGTGCTTTTCATCCTCAGCGGTACTATTTCGCTTTTCTGCATCGGCCAGCTTCCCTTTGGTTTGATCCAATACAACCTTGATTTTTCGCGCGGTCAGATTCTGCTCTTTCGCTATCCCTTCCATCCGGATCAGGCGCGCCTTTAGCAGCTCTATCTCCTTTCCGTTACCCTCCACTCCACCGATCAGTTCAGCAGGCTCTACGCTCTGGTCGGAATGCAGCTGGATAATCTGTGCCCCTTCATCGGCACCGGCTGACTCCATCTGCTCAGTATCAACAGAGTCAAGCCCACCCTTGAGAATCGCTGCATCCATACCCCGATCCAGAAACAAGTAGGCGGCCGTGGTGCTGACCTGCCCATTTTTACAGTAGATGATGTAATGCTGATCACCGTTTAATTCGTTAAAACGGCGACGCAGATTATGGAAAGGGATAGAGAGGCTGCCGGGTATTCTTCCCGCTAGATGTTCTGCGGTAGGGCGAACATCTAGCCAGACGGCACCCTTCTCCACCAGAGTTTGCGCCTCCTCATAATCTATAGTGCCAGCAAGAGGGCGCTTTACGTAGTCGACAAAATCCTGCTTAGCCAACCTGATCAATACGCCGTTGGTCAGCATGGTGACTGTGCTGCCTCTGGGCTTATCTGACAGCAGCGCATCTTCGCCAAAGCTGTCACCTGGGCCAAGGCGCGCCACCTCTTTTGATTCACCACCATCCTCAGAGAGGCTGACCAGACACTCACCCTTGTGTATCAAATAGAAGTAGTCACCTTCATCCCCCTGACTGATCACCACATCTCCAGCCAGGGTTTTCACCTCCTCCATACGCATCATCACGTTCTGAATATTGGCGGCAGGAATCTGTTGAAAAACCCGTGACTGAAGAAGTTGACTCATCCAGTCATCATCAACCATCTGCTCCTCAAAGGAGCTGACCTCGTAAGCGGCACCCTCTACACTGGCAAAAAGCTCAGCAAGAAATTCATTGTCTACGCTTACGGTTTCAATCTTGGACTTGGCTATAACGGTGAATTTACGTGGTGACTGGTGAGTAATGGGATAACGCGCCATATTGCTGCCCGAGCTAATGGCATCGACCTCATTATTTCCAGATTTGATGGAGATGCGGCCTGAGAGCAGATAGATACGCTGGCGATTTTCATCGCCCATCTGAAAAATAACATCACCCTTATTGTGTTTTTTAAACACAGCGACATCAAACAGCCGGTCAAGACTCTCGGCTGGCAAGGTATTCAGTGGTATCAATCTTCGCAGAATGTCCAATCCATTCTGCTTTGGCATAACTGCCATACCCTCTCCATCGATACGCTCAATCAAAAAAGCGTAACCAAAATTATTCATTCCCAAATCGGATTACCCAGCGAAGCCGCTGGATTAATCCTATTAAATCACTACTCTTTATGAGACACCATAATACTTTTGGGGGTGTGCGGAGGAGGCTGACCCGGTCTATCAACCACCTCACGCTCCAATTTTCAGACACAGTTCACATTTTGCACTTGACCGCTAACACCTAGGAGCCTGCCCAAGAATAGAGAGCCTACTGCGGAAATGCCAGCTGATAGTGGACTATTAGCAGGATTCTAACGCCGATACAGTGGGGCTTGAGTGCAGGGCTGTCGGTCATAATATACCCAGAGGCTCACTGGACCTATTTCTACCCTCTTTTTCCCTTTATCATCCACAGTAGTGAGTTTAGCAGCAGGTGCGCTTATCGTTTTATTCAATATTGAGCGCACCTCATCATGAGGCAGGTATTCAGGGCAAACTATGGTCAATCGACGAGGCATAGTCGCAGCAGGTCATGAAACTACTGCGCAAGCAGCAATAGAGATCTTTCGTGAGGGAGGGAATGCTTTCGATGCCGCGCTCGCCGCACTATTTGCCAGCTGCGTGGCTGAACCGGTACTCTCATCCTTGGGTGGTGGTGGCTTCCTACTGGCTCAAAGCCAGCAAAAAACACCTCTGGTTTATGATTTTTTTGCCCATACCCCGAAGCATAAGCCAAAAGAGAGCGAAACCGAACTCTACCCTATACTTGCCGATTTTGGCACTGCTCAACAGGAGTTCCATATCGGTATGGGCTCCATCGCCACACCTGGGGTGATAAAAGGGCTATTTGGTGTACATAGGGATCTCTGCAGACTCCCGCTTAAGGTTATTATCGGGCCTGCCTGCGAAACCGCCCGTCACGGGGTAGCCATCAACACCTTTCAGCACTACATCTCCGAGATTGTCTCACCCATTATCAAATCAAGCCCGGCTGCCCTACGGATTCATCAAAGTAAAAAAAATGGGGGGGGAATTGCGCAGCAGGGTGAGATTGTCACCCACCCTGAAATGGCAGACGCTTTTGAGTCTCTGGCCAGCGAAGGTGAGGCACTTTTCTATCTTGGAGAGATGGGACAAAAATTGGTCCATACCTGCAGGGAACAGGGCGGTTGTCTATCTACCGCAGACCTCAGCAATTATCAACTGGTTCGCCGTACCCCTTTGCGCCTCAACTATCACGGAGCCCAGCTCGCCACTAATCCAGCGCCCTCTGTCGGCGGCACTCTAATTGCCTTCACCCTGGCACTACTTGAGCAAGAGAATCTTGGCAGCTTCCCGGCCAACAGTTCCGACCACCTACAGCGAATAGCACGGGCAATGCAGCTGACCCAACGGCTTAGGCACGAGAGAGGTATTGATCGTGATCTTAATGAAGCCACCAGCCGGGAAATACTTGAAAACGAGCACCTTGAGCGCTACCACCAAATCATGCGTGAGCACGGCCAGTTTTCACGTGGCACAACCCAGATCAGCACTGCCGATGGTGAGGGCAACTTTGCCAGCATGACACTCTCCAACGGTGAAGGATCTGGTTTCGTCATCCCTGACACAGGCATAATGATGAATAATATGCTGGGAGAAGAGGATATCAACCCTTGCGGCTTTCACCTGTGGCCGGTGGACCGGCGGATCGCTTCAATGATGTCGCCCTCACTGGTGACAGATATCAGCGGTAGAACAGTGGCGGTGGGATCTGGGGGATCAAACAGAATTCGCAGTGCCATATTACAGGTATTAATTAACCTGCTGGATTTTGATCTACCCATTAATGAGGCGGTAGAGCAGCCCCGCCTTCACTATGAATCGGACTTACTGAATATTGAAGCTGGCCTGGATATGGATGTTATTGAGCAGCTTATAACCACCTATCCGGAACACCGTCTATGGCCGGACAAAAACCTCTTTTTCGGTGGTGCCCACTGTGTAATGCGCAGCAGTAATGGCAGCTTGAGTGGTAAGGGAGATAGCCGAAGAGGCGGTATCTGCCTACAAATCTAACATAAACGCTAATCTTGAGTAACTTCTCAATAATCCAGAGCAGATGGATAACTTTCAGGTGGGTGCAGTAACCCCTTTTCAGGACGTACAGCAGCAGGGATGCTGCTGTGAGCGTACAGGGATCTATTCACCGCGTCTTATGAAAAGGCGTTACTGCGCCCCTATGGCACGGACTTTTTGAGCAGTTATAATCTTGTCTATGGAGGGTCTGGATAAATCTGGCTGAATTGTCTCATGCTCAAAGAGCGCCCTATCTGTATTATAAATTTCCACTATAGTCCGCTATTAGGTATGGATTACTTACGGAATCTGAACATCCTGAATCAATCTGAGACTCACTTATAAATGACTAAAGCTATTGGAAAAACATTCATCTATGCTATGTTTAGCATGCACCTCACACCAATCTCAGGAGTATTCCATGGCCGTAAAGAAGAAAGCTGCGAAAAAAACAGTTGCTAAAAGAGCGCCTGCTGCCAAGAAAAAGGTAGTGGCCAAGAAAAAAGTTGCCACCAAAAAGAGGGTAGTAACAAAGAAAAAGGTTGCCCCTACGAAAAAAGTTGCAGCTAAAGCAGCTGCTGCACCGGCAAGAGCAAAATCCATTACCACCCGCCAAACAAAGATGCAGATCATCCAGCAAATTGCAGAGGATACCGATCTCACCAAAAAGCAGGTCACTGAAGTCTTTGGCTCTCTCGGCTCACTGATCAAGCGTCATATGCAACGTCGGGGTTCCGGGGAATTCTCCATTCCTGAGACCGGTGTTAAAATCCGCCGGGTAAAGAAACCGGCCCGTAAATCGCGCATGGGACGTAACCCGGCAACTGGCGAGTCGATTCGGATTGCAGCCAAGAAAGCGACCACCGTGGTTAAGGTAAGCGCGCTGAAGGCACTAAAAGATACCCTGATCTAATCAGGCTCTGCCACACCCCATCTATTGAGCGTCAATAGATAAAACAGAAAAAGCATCAGATGCAGGCGCTTTTTCTGTTGGTGTGGCGCTGTTTAATGGCATCACTGCTGACGCAACTGCAACTCCCCATCTCGCTGAACCAGTTCCAGGTGCTTGAGAAAACTCATCCCCAACAACACCTCCCCCTCAGGTAATGAAGGCAAGATACTGGCTCGCACATTAGTCATCTCAATGCCGCCCAGTGTCACCCGCTCTAGAGATGTCTGCCATGCAGCAACCAAGCCGTTAGCAGTTCTGCTGTTATATCTGGCACCGCGTTCAAGCATAAGCTTATCAGCCAAGGTCGATGAGAGTGCAACATCGGTCGCGCCGGTATCGACGATAAAGGTTACCAATTGACCATTGATTAATCCCGTGGCGACATAGTGACCCGCACGATTACGCTGCAACACCACATGGCGCCCACCCTTATTATCTGTGACCGTTTCGACAACCGTATTGGGATTTTCCTGCTTGTCTATCAACTTACCAAATATCAGGGTTAAAAGCGCAAGTAGCAGCACCCATGTCGCCAATATCATCCAGCGCCCAACTCTTTTTGTATCCCCTACCGAACGACTTGCCACCTGCTCACCTGTTAATTGAGACCTCATGTTTCGGAGTTAATCAGTAGAGTACTCTGCTGCTACCGGATTATTGCAGATCTTGGCGCTTGCTGACGTGACCGCAACATCACTCTAAGCTGTTGCCGATAGTGCATCAGTGCACTGCTGCCGTTGGCTGATACATCAAACACCTTCCAACCGGAATCACCACGATAAAACTTAAAGCCAAGCCTTGTTGGGTACCCTTTGGGGTTTTTCAACATAACGGCAACCGCCACTACGTTTTCACCTGTGCGACGTGCCCCTACTACTCGTGCGCCCTGACCGTCATAGCCTGAAAGACGCCGCACCATTACACCCAAAAACTTGCCCTTTATACGACTCTCTAACGTTTTACGCTGCTTGCCACTCAACTGTCGCCAATACCTTCCAGCGCTCCATTTGGCCATATGGGAAAAATCAAAGTGGGGAACCACCCTCTTTTCAACAAATCCTATCAACTTTTCCCGGTCTACTCCTCCGGGCTGCCTCATGAACTGAATCAAACCATTCAACCCCTGCTCAAGAATTGATGCCGGACTCACTCTCTGCTGATGGGGGTAGTATCCGCCCTCTGGATTGGAAAAATGCTGTTGTCCATGCACACTACCAGCGAAGAGTAATAATAGAACGACAAACGGAGACATCCATCTCATAACTTCACCTCTCGGGTTAAAAAGCAGGAAATCGCGAGGAGCGCGTATACACGCACTCCATTTCTCCTGCGGATAAATTTTATTGCTCGATAAAGCTCAAATATTTTTCCATAGTGTATCAAACTGTGTCAGGCCTTCACTCTCTTCCACCCGACTCTCCAGCTCACTCTCACTACACTGCTCTATCTCATTGAAGCTGAACTGAATAAATGAAGATGTCGATTCAATCACTCGATCCAATACAATCTTTCGCACCATCCGCTTTTGCACCAGTACCATTTTTGGCACCCCTAAAGAGTAAAATGGCGGCGTTATCAAGCTGACCATCCCATCTGACCTGGTCTGAAGAAAGGCGCGATAGCTGACATAACCACTCTCCCCCGGTTTCTGCTGGCGCACAATAGCCGTAGCCAAATCGCCGTTCACAACCTCAACACCAAAATCGAGCAGGCCCGGCTTGCTCGCCCTCATCCAACGAACAATGCAGAGTTGGAGTTGATCGGCAAGCTCACTCAGCTGAGTGCTGAGCCCAACCATCTCACCGACGCGTATCCCGCTGTCACCCTTACCAATCCAGCCTAAATGATAACCATGGTCGCTCTCATCAAAGACCATGCACTCCCTAATAAATCCATTGTTCTCAACCGCTATCTGCCCGGAGGGTGGGGGTTTCTCAACCACTTGTGGCGGCACGATTTTGGCCTGTGAAAAGTCGGGTGCGCCTTCGATAAAGAACGGGTCGTGCGCCATATAATGAACACCTATCTTCTCCTCCACTTGAATAGTGTCAACAGTGATACCTATGTCGAAAAGTTCTGGTGCCTCCTCGCCTCCAAACAGAACATAGAGGGTATTAAGTCCAAAAGTTATCACTACATCACCTTGAGACTCCACTCTATCCAATGAGCGCTTTCCACCCCCTCCCCAGGCCAGCATCAGTCGTGTCAGCAGATCAGGGGTGACAACCTTCAGGTCATCATAGGGACGTATTGAGCTAAGTTGTGCCTGGGTCATGGAGAGTTCATCTATTAGCAGGACAATCACTTCATCGCAGTCGATAATCCAGCCCTCTTGAGTATCAACGGCCTGACCATCAACCAGATGCATGGGCGGTGCATCCACCCCAAGGGCCACAACAAATCCATTGGGGTAGCTCTTGCCCACATCAAGCGGGCGAATATGGCAGCGCTTGGCCCAGCGCTTGAGCGCTACATAAACATGGCTCGCCTCCCCCCGCTTCAGCTGGTAAGGGTCGGCCAGTGCAAGTAATAGTGCCTGGCAATAGATATCGATAACCGTCAGGCTATCAACCAACAGATGGTCCTCATTATCCAGCTCCATCCGATCCAGGCCATGGTGTGCTGCATAATGGTAGAAACCGTGAAGCTCCTGCCAAAAACTGTCAGGTGCTGGCTGATAATGGTGGAAAGAGTGCAGCAGGGTGCGTCCGAGAAAATAGACCACTCGATGAATGGCAACCGCTCGCTTATGGCGATGTAGTAGATGGCCTACAATGGACTCCTGATGATAGTGCTCAAGCGTTATCTTGTATGCCTGGATAATCAGCACATACAACGACATATCCAACTTATAGATAAAGCGGTCGTGCCGAGTCTGGGGGAAGGGCTCTGAATTATTGCGTTCAGTCAACTCATCCAGCACCAGAAGCAGCTGAGGCAGCATCAGCTCAAGATTTTCCATCCTATTTACAGCCGGCATCTCATAGCTATTCATCACCTTCAACTGATGATGTAGGTCTTGCGCAGACTGATCTATATCCCCAGTCGGCAAAGTCTCAACCCAAAACCTGAATGACTTGGGTAAAAAAACCTCACTACCTGCATCTGCCGCTCTCCTCTTGGGCAGATAAAATGGATTATTGGCCCTTGTCACAACCCCCCTCCACTTCTATATTTGTACACACTTGCCATATTCCCCGTCTGCTGCCTGCTGTATTCTGCGCGTAACTATTCAGCGACCCCTATTACGAGGCTGTTTTTACGGCAGGGGTCGGAGTCGATTGCGACGAAAATCAGTGCATTTACCGACAATGTCACCACAATTGACCCCCGAACACCTACTGAATAGTTAAATCTGCGCCTTGATTTCACACCTCCAAAGCGCAACTCAACTCAACTTATTTTAGTCCAAGGCTATCCGAAGTATAGACACAATCCGTACAGGGCATATATCCAAACTATATGTGCATCGGAAATTTCAATTGAATCAGAGGTCGATTGATATAGCCGAAACAGCGTAATAAGAGTATCTTAGCGGATTCTAAAATTCGGGCAGCCTAACGCACCGGATGGCAAAAAAATAACCAAGCACTTAAGTCAACAATTGACCGGTGCTGTTTTATTGAAATGAGTCCTTTCCGCGACGGAGGAATATCCATGACGGAAGTAATCGCAACCAACCAGACTATCCTGGTTGTCGGCGGCGGCATCAGTGGCATGACTGCCGCGTTGGAAGCCGCCGAGACCGGTAAGAAGGTCGTGCTGGTTGAAAAGCGCCCCTTTGTTGGTGGCCGCGTCACCCAGCTCTATAAATATTTCCCTAAGCTCTGCTTTCCGACCTGTGGTCTGGAGATCAACCAGCGCCGGGCAAAAATGAACCCTAACCTCACCATTGTGACAATGGCTGAGGTGACCGGGATCAAGGGAGATGCTGGCGATTACACCGCCACGGTGAAAATCAGCCCTCGCTATATTAATGATAACTGTACCGGCTGCGGCGACTGCGGCAAGGCGGTAGAGGCTGAATTCGATAACGAATTCAACTACGGCCTTGGCGGCATGAGTAAGCGCAAAGGCGTCTACCTGCCCCATCAACTGGCCCACCCTCAGCGCTACGTTATCGACCCCGCCATCATCGGTACCGATGACGCACAGAAAGCGAAGGATGCCTGCAAGGTCAATGCTGTTGACCTCGACATGCAGGAAGAGACCATTGAGTTCAAAGCGGGTGCCGTTGTCTGGGCCACTGGCTGGCGTCCTTACGATGCCAATAAGATCCAGCCTTATGGCTACGATCGCTTTGCCAATGTCATCACCAATGTCGAATTTGAGCGTATGGCTGATCCTCAAGGCCCAACTGGCGGTAAGCTGGTTCGTCCTTCTGACGGCAAAGAAGCGAAGAGTGTCGCCTTTATCCAGTGCGCTGGCTCCCGCGACCACAACCACCTGCTGCACTGCTCGCGCATCTGCTGCATGGCCACCCTGAAACAGACCCATTTTGTTCAGGATGCCTGGGGTGATGAGGGCAAATCAACTATCTACTATATAGATATCCGCTCTATCGACCGCTTTGAAGAGTTCTATCAGGACGTAAAAGATAACACCAACGTCTCCTTCATCAAGTCGAAGGTCGCCTCGATCGTTGAAAACAGCGACAACGGCAATCCCGTGCTCCACGGTGTCGATACTGAAGGCTACAACCGCTACGCTGACGAATACGACCTGGTAGTTCTGGCTGTGGGCATGGAGCCCAGTGTCGACAAGGGCAGCTTCCCGGTAGACATCGTAGTCAATGAAGAGGGCTTTATCGAGCCTGCACCTGAGAATGGCGGCGTCTTTGCTGCCGGTTGTTCTTCCGATGCACTGGATGTGAACCGCGCTGTACAGCAGGCCACAGGCGCTGCACTGCGCGCCGTCCAGGTAGTCAATCGCGTTGCCGGAACGGAGGGTTAATACCGTGGCAGAAGAAAAGAAATTTGCCGGATACATCTGCACTGGTTGCGGCATAGGTGATCGCCTTGATGCTGGCCAGCTTGAAACCATCGCTACCCGCGAAGGTAAGATGGCAGAGTGCAAACAGCATGAGATGCTGTGCAACGCCGAAGGCGTGCAGATGATCCGTGACGACATCACCGCAGGCGCGACTCATATTATGATCGCCGCCTGTTCACGCCGCGCCAAGGTGGAAGCGTTCAGCTTTACCGAAGTGGCCATGTCCCGCGCCAATCTACGTGAAGGTGTCATCTGGTCGCGTCCAGAAGACGATACCAACACCGAGACCACCCAGGAGATGGCGGATGACTACATCCGCATGGCCTGCGCTGAGGTGAAATTCATGACCCTGCCTACCGCATCCGGTGAGCAGGAGCTGAACAAGAACCTACTGGTCGTTGGTGGTGGCATCACCGGCATGACCGCAGCGATCGAAGCCGCAGCTGCCGGTTATCCGGTTCACCTGG
The DNA here is from genome assembly GCA_040505915.1 of Sedimenticola sp. Taxonomy (GTDB): domain Bacteria; phylum Pseudomonadota; class Gammaproteobacteria; order Chromatiales; family Chromatiaceae; genus Vondammii. The sequence continues at coordinate 26,413 of JBEVXV010000839.1, forward strand.
TAGAGAAGAGTGGGGCACTGGGCGGTAGTGCAGCCGACTACTACAAGTCCATTCCGAACCGCTCTCCTTACAGCGAGCCTCAGGATACCGGCATCGCGCAGATGATTGCCGATATTGAGGCCAGCAACCAGATCACGCTCTATCTCAATAGCACCGTAGCCAAAACATCCGGTGCCCCCGGCCGTTTCAGCGTCGATATCGCTACCGAGTCGGGCTCTAGCAGCAACATCTCCATTGGCGCCATTGTCCAGGCAACCGGCTTCATCTCCTACGATCCCAGCGAGCTGAGCCAGTACAACTACAGTAAAAGCGCCGACATCGTCACCAACGCCGAACTGGAGAGACTGGTAAAAGAGGCCAACGGCAGCGCCATCAAGCGCCCTTCCGATGGCAAAGAGGTGACGGCGGTCGCTTTTGTCCAGAACGTCGGCCAGAACTCTACTGAAGATGGTCAGCTCAACTACCACAATGGTATCGGTGACCTGGTTGCCATCAAACAGGCGATGTACTTCAAAGAGCTTAACGGCGACTGCGAAACCACCATAATGTTCGACAACTTGCGCACCCCTGGTGCTGCTGGTGAGGACTTCTACCGTGCTGGCCAGGAGAAGATGATCACCTTCGCCAAAGCGAATGTCAGTGAGGTGGTAGCGGGTAACAGCATTGAGGTGAAGTTCAACGATCTGATCCTCAACGAAGAGACCTCTGTGCAGGCTGATCTGGTGGTACTGGATGTCGGCATGATGCCCAATACCGGCCCTGATCCCTATGCACAGCTCGCTTTTGATGAGGCCGAAGAGGACTCTGCCGAGAAGGAGACCTTGCGTGCAGCACTGGCAGTGGCACCGCCCTCCATCCTTAATCTAGACTATCGTCAGGGCACCGACCTGCCGCACCTGAAGTACGGCTTCACCGACTCGCACTTCATCTGCTTCCCCTATGAGACCCGCCGTACCGGCATCTACGCAGCAGGCCCAGTACGTCGTCCAATGGATATGCGCCAAGCAGCAGACGATGCTACCGGTGCCGCCATGAAAGCGATCCAGGCAGCAGAGAATGCCGGACAGGGACGTGCCGCACACCCTCGTGCCGGAGACCTCTCCTATCCCAGCTTCCGTAAAGAGGGTTGCACCCAGTGTAAGCGCTGTACTGTTGAGTGCCCATTCGGCGCTATCAACGAGGACGAAAAGGGCTTCCCTCTCTACAACGAGGCACGCTGCCGCCGTTGTGGTACCTGCATGGGTGCCTGCCCGGTGCGCGTTATCTCCTTCGACAACTACTCAATAGAGACCGTCGGCCAGCAGATCAAGGCGGTCGAGGTACCCGAAGAGTGGGACGAGAAGCCACGTATCCTGGTGCTGGCCTGCGAGAACGATGCCTATCCTGCACTCGATCAGGCAGCAATGAACGGTGTCGAGGTTAATCCCTGGGCTCGTATCATCCCAGTTCGCTGCCTCGGTTCAGTAAACCTTTCATGGATTACCGACTCACTGAACAACGGCTATGACGGCATCGTACTGATGGGCTGTCAGAAAGGCGATGACTATCAGTGCCACTTCGTGCGCGGCTCCGCCATGGCGTCTGAACGGATGAGCAAGGTGGGTGACACCCTGCAGACACTCAACCTTGAGCCAGAACGTGTTGAGGTTTACGAAGTCGCCATCACCGATGTGGAACGCGCTCCCAAGCTGATCAACGACATGGCCGCCACGGTCGAGAAGATCGGCCTGAGCCCGTTCAAGTTCTAAGGAGAGTTACAAATGAGTGACCTCAATACAGCAATGACCGAAAAGTATCGCACCAGTTTCCTCAAAGAGGTTGAGGTAAACGTCGAAGAGGGTGAATGGGTCAAGATGTGCATGCAGTGTGGTGTATGCGCAGGCTCCTGTCCTCTGGGCAAGCACTGGGCGCATCCGCCTCAGGAGATCTTCATGATGATCCGCGCTGGCAAGCGCGAGGAGGTCCTGAGCTCTGACTCCATGTGGATGTGTACCTCCTGCTACAACTGTATCGCACGCTGCCCACGCGGCCTGCCGATAACCCACATCATGCACGGCCTGGCGCACTATGCCCAGCGCCTCAACCTGATCCCGAAAAACCAGCCCACCCAGCGTTTTGCCAAGGTGTTCTGGGACAACCTGATGAAGAAGGGGCGCGTCAACGAATTGAAGCTCGGCCTCTCGCTCTACTTTATCGACGGATTTGGACAAGGGGTGAAAAATGCCTTGGCCAACCAGAAACTGGGTCAGAACATGATGAAAGCAAAGCGCATGAGCCCAATGGAGATCATCGGTGGCCACGGCGTAAAGAGTCCCAGCAACCTGCAGAAGATCATTGCCAAAGCGCAAGAGATCGAAGATGCCAGGATCCAAGGCAACAGCTAAGCGAGGAGCAAGCGAAATGGCTAAGAAAGAAGTTTCATTCTATCCAGGGTGCTCCTCACAGAAGGGAGCCTCCTCATCCAATCTCATGCGTTCAATGGACGCCTTGTGTGAAGATCTGGATATTCAACTCAACGAAATCCCCGACTGGAACTGCTGCGCGGCTTCCATCGGCTATGGCGGCGGTGGTGAACTGCCCCGTCTCACCTTGGGGGCACGCAACATCGCCCTCTCCGAGCAGCACAACGCGGGACAAGAGTTTGTTGCCACATGCGCCGCCTGCTGGCTTGCCACCCGTGAGGTGGAGGAGCGTCTGAGTCATGACAAGCAGATGTTCAAGGACGCCAACACCGCGCTGGCGCTGGACGGACTGGAGTACAAAGGCGAGACCAAGGTACGTCATATCGTCGAAGTACTGATAGAGGATATCGGCTTTGAAGCGATCAGGGCAAAAGTTAAGAAACCTCTTGAGGGTCTCAAGATTGCCGGTTACGTTGGCTGTCAGACCAATCGTCCCTTCGGTATTGCTGGCGAGTCTTTCGAGAATCCCCTCTACCTGGACAATATGATTGAGAGTGTCGGTGCCGAGAGCATCCCCACCTATGATAAAAAGGTACAGTGTTGCGGTGGCGCACTCGCCTTCTCCGAGCCGGGAAAATCTCAGGAGATCATCAAAGGGATAATCGAATCTGCCTATGATCACGGGGCTAACATGATCACCACACCCTGCCCCCTGTGTCAGGCCAATGTGGAGATCTACCAAGACCAGATCAACGCCACTTACGGTACCAAGTTCGATATGCCGGTAGTCTACTACTCGCAGCTGATGAACGTCGCATTTGGTCGAGATGCCAAGGATGCCGCTCTGAGCGGACAGTTGATCAAGTCTAAGGAGCTGCAGGATATCGCCGACAAGTAACACTTGTTGACCTATCCACAAAAAAGCCCTCGACCGAGGGCTTTTTTGTGGGCACCGTTCTTTAAAAGCTGGGACTCTGAGGTAGTCAGGTATTAGAATAGTAGTAACCGTTCACAAAAAACAGAAGAAACTATTGTGATGATAAGAGTGCTTACAGTTTTACTTATTACCATCCTGATAGGAGCGCAGAATGTTTCAGCTGAACAGGTTGAGCGGATGAAGATAGGCGTGTTATCAAAAAGGGGCACCGATATCACGTACCAACGTTGGTCTGATACTGCCAACTACCTGTCTAAGAGTATCCCTCAGTACCAATTTGAAATCATTCCACTTGGATTTCAAGAGATTGAACCCGCTGTAAGGGCGCGACGGATCGATTTTTTATTAATGAACTCAGGCATGTATGGGAACCTCTCATTCACTTACGATCTCTCTGCTGTAGCCACCCTGAAACGAAAAATCCTCGATGTGGGTTATACCAAGTTTGGCAGCGTTGTATTCACCCGCGCCGGGCGGCGTGACATTAAAAGTTTTCAGTCACTGGCAAATGAACGTGTTGCTGCCGTCAATGAACTCTCATTAGGTGGATGGATTGCTGCTTTGCGTGAATTTAGTGAGGTAGGTATATCCACTGAATCCTTTGCCTCTCTCAACTTTCTCGGCACTCACGATGCAGTGGTCTATGCCGTTCTCGACAAAAAGGCTGATGTGGGCATTGTCAGGACAGATACCCTTGAACGTATGGCCCAGGAGGGGGCCATCTCTGTTGATAGCTTTAAGGCGCTGCCAATCCCTGCGGAAGCCAATATCCCGGCGAGCAGCTACCGGGACTTCCCCTTACTGCTCAGCAGCAGGCTTTACCCCGAGTGGCCAATGTCGAGACTACCCCATGTACCAGCAATAATTGCTGAAAAGGTATCTTCTGCCTTGCTACTGATGCCGGCCGATTCTCTGGCAGCAGTAAATGCAAAGATCATGGGCTGGACCATACCCCAAAATTATCGCGAGATTGACATTGCCTACAGCAAGTTACGGGTTGGAGCCTATGAGCAGCTAACTGATTACTCCATTATCGACGTAATTGCACGCTACTGGAGTTATTTTCTAACCGCTCTGTTTTTAATGAGCACGATGATCATTACCACGCTCTACATCATCACTCTCAATAAGAAACTAAAACGCTCACAGGAAAAACTCAAGGAGTTGGCAACCCATGATGATTTGACCGGCCTGCCAAACCGAAAACTGTTCATGGAGTTAGCGCAAAAGTATATTGGTATTGCTAAACGGGAAGATAAACAGATCACCATCATATTCCTTGATCTCGACCTATTTAAAAATATTAATGACATCTATGGGCATGGCGCAGGGGACGCTCTGCTTAAGGATATCTCCAGCCGGATCATCAAGGCCCTGAGAGATAACGATATCGTAGCCCGGATTGGCGGTGACGAATTTTTACTGATGCTATGGAATGTCGCCTCGAGCGATGAGAGTGAAAGAATTCTGAATCATCTGTTAGAGGTGGTCGCACTACCGATGCTGCTACAGAATGACCAGCGGGTTGAGATCAGCTGCAGCATTGGTGCCAGCAACTTTCCCTCTCACGGGGAAACTCTTGCCCATTTGATTACCAAAGCGGATATCGCTCTCTATGAGGCGAAAAACAAGGGGAGGGGTACTTATTCTATTTACTCAAAGAAGCCTGAACAAACCCTCCCTGAGTCCGGCGCAGCCTCTACCTGATTGCAGTCCCGCCCCTCCTGGAATTCAGGCTTGAGCTAAAATGAGGGTAACTGTTCAGCTGGGTTTGGGGTCGGAGTCGATGGCACACATCCATGTGGGCCATCGACTCCGACCCCAACAATAACTGAGTAGTTATAAGGCAATATCATAGAGCAACCTTGCCTTTCACAACCGGTGACGAAGGGAGACTCAGTCGTCAGACTCGTACATCTTGTCATCCTGGGCCTGCTTGCGGGCGATCTCAGCCTCACGGCGCATATCCCACACCTCTTGGCGCTTCTCAACGCGCTCCTCCCAGGCATTCCCCTTCTCCTCGATGGTACGTTCCCCAAAGAAGGCCTGTTTCATGAAGCGTATGCCAAACTGCATCAGCGCTACATCTTCCTCAGCCAGCACTTCATAGGCGCTGTCACCCAGGTCGTAGGTATTGCGGAACTGGTCGCTGAGTACAAAACGACGGAAACGATCCGTATCGTAAGAGGCCATGAAGAAAAGCTGTAGGGTAGCTTCAGGCAGGTTGCCAACAGCAGCACCAGATGAGCGCTTTTTCAGCTGGATATCCAACCAGTCGCGATTATAGCCATCATAGTCGATGATACCGAGCTCCTTGCGGTACTCAGCGATCGACTGCACCTTATCCTCTTCATGCCCTTTACAGTGATCCTCGTTGATCATGAAGAAGGCCGCTGCATCTTCTGTGGCATCTTTCTCCTTTATCGCCATGTGTCCCAGTGGATAGTAACGGCAGGCGGTAGGGCGGTCACCATAGATGGAGCAGCCCTCTTCGCGCACAAAGAGGCAAGCCCCCTCATCATCGGTACGCATCTTGATGCCCGGCATCCCCTGCTGATCCATCTGAAATGGGACGGTGTGTGCCTTGAGGAAGTCACCACTGGACATACCCAGGTGATCCTTCATCCTGATTACGTCATAAGGGGTAAGGGTGACATCAGCCCGCTTACAGCAGGCGTTGAAGCAGGAGACACCCTTATGACAGCTAAACTTGATCTCTGTGCTGAGATCGAGCTTCTGGGGGGCCAGCTGGCTCTCATGGGGAAGGTCGAATTTTTCACTCATGGATAGCCTCGGTAACTCATTGTGTATATTGATATTAATTACGAATAAACGCAAATGAACGGGGGGCGGTAATTGCGCCTTAGGTGGTAGCAAGGATAGTACATACCGCCAAGCTCTCCAACAACTCACCTAAGAGCCTGTCCGACACTTGCGTTTAGCCATGCTCAAACAGGGGGAAATATAGCCCCTCAGAGACGAAAAAGCCCGGGCACCTCGCGGTGCCCGGACCCTTCTAGCCACTAGGCCGTCAAATAGTACTTATTTGAACAGCTTGGACTTGTCGACCAAGTCAACGTGGGCACGCTTGAAGCAGGTCCACTCTTTGGTCTCTTTGTTGTAGATGGAGTTCACGAAGCAGTGCCAGTTCTCCTCATCAACGAAGTTCTTGTCAGCGCGGTAGTAGAAACCGGGGTAACGAGACTCTTGACGGAACTGAATGTGCTTCATGTGAGCTTCAGCAGTCAGGATGCGGTGATAGTTTTCCCAAGCACGAAGCAGCTCGTGGAGATCTTTAGCACGCATATGGAGAGCATCCTCTTTGAGGTCACTCAGCTTCTGCTCTGCAACTTCCAGCATGTGGGCGTTGGTGGTGTAGTAGGTAGCGATACCTGCAACATACTCATCCATCAACTTCTGCAGACGGAACTGCAACATTTTGGGCGTGATGAATTTTGGGTTAACGTCGATCGCGGTGCTGTAATCCTTGTGCTCAAGGTAGTTACGAACAGGACGATAGATCTCCTCAACCAACTGATCAACCGGAGTATCAAGCTCTGGAGTCCAATCCTGGTTGTCCATAACGAACTTGACCATGGATTTGGCACACATACGACCCTCGGCGTGTGAGCCGGAGGAGAACTTGTGGCCAGAGGCACCAACACCGTCAGCAGCGGTAAACAGACCCTGTACCGTGGTCATACTGCGGTAGCCCCAGTTCCAACCGGAAGGCAGGTGCTCAGGAATGCCCGTTTCGGTCTCTTCGGTAGGTGCGCCCACGTCTTCAGGACCGGAGACCCAGATGCCGCAGCAGCCGGAGTGTGAACCCAACAGGTAGGGTTCGGTAGGCATCAGCTCAGAGTTCTTCTTCTCAGGCTCAATGTTCTCACCCGCCCAGATACCACACTGGCCGACACACATGTCGAGAAAGTCTTCCCATGCTTCAGCTTCCAGATGCTTCACTTCGCGAGGAGTCAGGGTCTCACGCAGGTTGGCGAGAGCGGTAACGGTGTCCATCCAGATAGGACCACGACCTTCACGCATCTCTTTCAGCATAAGGTGGTTACGCAGACAAGAAGCAGGAACAGCAGCCTGACCGTAAGGAGGGTAGTCGTTCAGCATCTCTGCATTGCGAGTCATGTAAGTCTCGCCGAAAGCGTTGGTAGCCTGAGATTTGAACAGCAGGAACCATGCGCCAACAGGACCATAACCGTCTTTGAAACGGGTCGGTACGAAGCGGTTCTCCATGAGAGTCAGCTCAGCACCGGCTTCAGCAGCCATGGTGTAGGTAGAGCCAGCATTCCATACGGGGTACCAGGCACGACCCTGACCCTCACCAACAGAGCGAGGACGGAAGATGTTGACGCAACCACCGGCAACCAGCAGACAAGCTTTACACTTGTAGACTACAACCTTGTTATCACGAACGGAGAAACCAACAGCACCGGCGATGCGGTTGCTATCGTTCTTGTCGTTGACCAGTTTGACAACGAAGATGCGCTCTTCGATGTTGTCGATACCCAGCGCTTTCTTAGCCGCTTCAGCGACGATCCATTTATAGGACTCGCCATTGATCATGATCTGCCACTTACCGGAACGTACGGGCTTGCCGCCGTCTTTCAGAGAAGCCATGCCTTTGGAACCGTCGAAACGCTCACCGTTCTCGTCAGTCTTCCAGATTGGCAGACCCCACTCTTCGAACAGATGAACAGACTCATCGACGCAACGACCCAGGTCGTAAGCCAGATCGTCACGGGTGATACCCATCAGATCGTTGGAGACCATACGCGTATAGTCAGCAGGATCCTGCTCACTACCAATATAGGTGTTGATAGCAGACAGACCCTGTGCAACAGCACCAGAACGGTCCATAGCGGCCTTGTCGACCAGCTTAACGCTAATATCCACGCCTTCTTTCTTAGCGGCGTCCATCCAGGGGCCCAGCTCGTAAGCGGTACCACAGGCAGCCATACCACCGCCGATGATGAGGATGTCTACCTCTTCTTCGACGACATCAGGATTTCCAAATTCAGCCATTTCTAATTCCTCAAAAAAAATCTAATTCGATTCGCTTGTTTCGGGAAACCCGATTACTTGCAGATCAGCTCAGCGGGATTACCCTCGCGATAACCATTCTGTTGGTTATGGTCGAAGAAGCTGGCCTCTCCGATCTTGGCGATGTCAGCTTCTGGCTTGCCACCATAAGGGTCAATAGAGCCCTCAGGGGTGGTACGGATGGGGAACTTGAAACGCTTCATGGTGCCGTTGCGGAACTTAATGGTCCACATGATAGAGTCGGTACCGCGCAGAGGCTGCACAGAGCCGCCCATAGGAACGATATCGGCATAAGGACGCGCTTCAATCGCCTGCTGAGGGCAGATCTTGATGCAAGAGTAGCACTCCCAGCACTGCTCAGGCTCCTGGTTGTATGACTTCATGGCGTGGCCGGTTTCAG
>JBEVXV010000840.1:0-5499 GCA_040505915.1 Sedimenticola sp.
CGTCCTCGTCCGAATTCCTGACCAATCACATCCAGATCTCCATCAATCACAATCCTGAAATGACATTCCATCATTTGAGCAACGAACGCACATTCCTACCCTCGTCCGAAGCAATTCACATTCCGTACGCATGATGCAAATAGCATACCAAAGGCATCATCAATCAGATACTTAAAGTGTCGCTTGGTGAATTTATTTTAGTAAACCTTGAGCAACGTATGAATACCACAAATAGCATACAATCTAGTGTACCGACGAATTATGATCCACGTACAACATTCTCATCAAACTCGCCTTGTAGCGAAGATTGATCAGCTAATCAAGCGGCTTTTGAAAGTAACCTACAAATGGCAGCCTGAATTTAATCAAGTGGCATAAAATCAAAGTACATTTAATCATATTTTTAAAAGTCAGATTGCCAGCTACGTGTTTTCTTACCACCCAGTCCAACCATCTATGTTAATTTTGCTATATCTGTCATTTAATTGTAGTAATATTTCGCCCCTGTGAATGTTTCATCTAAACCATTTTCATGCCATCGTTGGAAATGACCTTTAAAAAGAATCTGGGGATACGTTGTAGACGATACGCAGTCTACATCACCTGTGAACCCCAAACACAGGATTAGTATATCTGCCTGTTTTACAGGTAGAAATACTTATTTAACTTTAGTTTCTCATTTAAGTTCATTTCCAAACATGTTAAATAACCGTACATATATACATACCATGCGCTAGCGTGTCCATCCATCTGATTTGAAGTCGCATACCTGCAGCGGTTTTGGACCCACCTCCATGAAGGTTGCATTGTTTTCGATCCCTGAAATTATATAATAACGTATCATTTTGCATTCCATACATATTCCTTAATCCTTATTGTATTTTTTTTCCTATTCGTGCATTCCAAACAAAACTAATTATACACATGCCATTCCTTTAGTTCCCTATAAAAACACACAACAGCAGTTATGATGTCATAGTACGTTTATCGTTCTTATAGCAAGCGTGTGGACTTGAGCAAGCGTGTGGACTTTACAGCAGGGAACACAACTGGTAAGTTAGTTTTTTTGTATTCTGGGTAGAACCAGTACCAGTTGCTGAAAAATCGAGGTTTAGTTCAAGTTTATTTTATGGTGCAGTATTATATCCACTAGCACATGTGAACTGTAACCCTTACGACATGACATATACGGTCAGTTGGCACATACGAATTTATGACACACAGCTAAAATAGCGATTTGTTTGTGTTTTACAGATAATGCCATTCAGAACACCGGCGGGAAGATACCGATGCGAACGGTGTGATAAAACATATACGACTAAATTCAACTGTAAACGTCATGAATCTACTCATACAACAGAGTACCATTGTCGTCATTGTCAGCGGAACTTTACAGACAAGGATAATATGCACAGGCACGAACGTCGATGCGGTGAAGGTCCGTCGACCTCCTTTCATAACCCAAATCAACGCGGTGGTCAACGGGAAGGGACTGCGATGAATGAAACAATGGTGGATAGAAACTTCTATCCAAAAGGCCTGGATAAATACGACTTACTCCATTTCTTCGCTAACGTTAACATTTCAGTGAAAACTCATTTAGAAGACACCCTACGACAGCACCCTATAAAATGGTATACCGTCGTGCAAATAAAACTATACAAAGAGGACAAAGGAGGCGAAATTAGTACAGTAGAACCTTTCTTTCGTAGCCATACGTACATTACGTTAACCGGTGACAATTTAGACGAAACGGACATAAATGATGCATTTCACAAGATGGCCGCCAGTCTGGAACGTTACATTCGTGAGTCGTCGGGGTGGGTGATCAAGGAGATCAAACATTTAAAAGTATACACAAACAGATACAATCCCTTAACTGGGTCGTCGTTTTTTAATCTACCGAAATCATTGAGATGGAGTCGGAGCGTGATTAACGTTAGGAACATGGACGATGACAAATGTTTCCTCTGGTCCATTCTCGCGCATTTATATCCCCTAAATGAGCAAATGGACAACGTTGAGTTGTACAAACCTTACGAAACCGACTTGAATATGGGTGGAATATCGTACCCAGTATCTCTACCCGCGATCAATAAATTTGAGGGACAGAATGTTGACTTCGCCGTGAACGTGTTTGGATATGAAAACAAAGAGATAGTCCCCCTGCGAATAACGAAACTCAGGAACAAGAAGTATCACGTGAACTTATTGTTATTAACGACAGTGGAGACAGCGCACTATTGTCTCGTCACGGATTTGGACCGTTTTCTACACAGAACAAAGTCAGACGGGCATCGGCACTACTTTTGTCAATATTGCCTACAGGGCTTCAAGAAGCAGTCGACTTTGAGCAAACATCAACCGTACTGTTCCAGCGGTGAGGAACAGAAGATAGTATTACCTACGCCAGACGAAGATGATGTGTTAAAATTCAAGGACTTTAGCAAACAAATGCGTGTACCTTTCGTCATTTACTGCGACTTCGAGACTTTGAATCGTAAAATAGATTCATGCGCTCCGGATCCCGGGTCGTCCTCGACCACTACCACACGGCAACTAGACGTTTGCAGTTTCGGTTATAAAGTCGTGAGCACGAACCCTAAATATACGAAAGAAAGCGTCATTTATCGAGGGTCAAACGCCTCCGAGATATTCATAGAAAGCCTTCTACGGGAAAAGGAGGCAATTGAGCAGATACTCAACTATAACATACCTATGATCATAACGGATGAGCAGGAAGCACAATTTCTGAGGGCCACACATTGTGGAATTTGTGGAGACCCGTTCACGGAACAAGAGGAGGAAAAGGTTAGAGACCATGATCACATTACTGGACAATTTAGATGCGCCGCGCACGTGGGCTGTAATTTGGGTTATCGAGTGCCTAATTTCATTCCGGTGATCTTCCATGGATTGCGCAATTTCGATAGCCACATCATATGTCAGTCATTAGGAAAATACCAAGAGCACGGTCCAATTAAATGCATCCCACAAACGTTCGAAAAGTACGTCAGCTTTAGCCTCGGATCGCTGAGATTCATAGATTCGTTTCAGTTTCTTGGCTCCTCGTTGGAGAAACTGGTAGAGAATCTAAAATGCAACGACGACACCGGCGATAGATTCGAGCACTTTAACTCAGAATTTAGAAATGGACAAATAGCTAAGCTGCTACTCAGGAAAGGCATATATCCATATAATTACATGTCGGACTATAGCAAGTTTTTGGAACCGGAGATGCCACCGAAGGAAGAGTTCTTTTCTGACCTGAAAAAGGAAGAGATCAGCGACAGTGACTATCAGCACGCATGCCATGTGTTTAGCGCTCTGAATCTGGAGAATTTGGGTCAATATTCGGACGTCTATTTGAAAACGGACGTCCTTTTGCTCGCGGACGTATTCGAGAATTTTCGAGACATTTGTCTGAGGGATTATCAATTGGACCCCGCTCATTTCTATTCATCACCGGGCCTATCTTTTGCGGCCATGTTGAAAATGACGAAAGTGGAACTACAGTTGCTCACCGATATAGATCAGCTGAACATGTTCGAAAAGGGGCTAAGAGGAGGTCTCTCTCAGATATCTCGCAGATACGCGATGGCCAATAATCCATACATGAAAGACTTTAACCCCGACGAACCCACGACTTATATTCAGTACCTAGACGCCAATAATTTGTATGGTTGGGCGCTAATGCAGAAACTACCCATGCGCGACTTCCGCTTCTTGGACGAACGTGAATTGTCAACTTTTGACGTGAACTCGATCGACATTCACGGAGACAATGGATATCTCATAGAGTGCGATTTACATTATGACATCGCGCTACACGAGCAGCACGAGTGCCTACCCGTCGCGCCCGAAAAGCGAGCTATCGAAACTGATGAGTTATCCCCCTTCGGCCTACGACTTTGGCAAGAACTAAATGACCGCAAGAGACCCAAAATCGAGAAACTGATTACCAGTCTGTATGACAAACACAATTATGTATTGCATAGTCGTACGTTGAAGTTGTATTTGTCTCTGGGACTAAAAGTAAAAAAGATTCACCGGGTCTTGCAATTCCACCAGGAAACGTGGATGAAACCCTATATCGACTTTAATACCAGCAAACGTGCCCTAGCCAAGACGGAGTTCGAGAAATCTTTCTTCAAATTGATGAACAATAGCGTATTCGGCAAGTTGATGGAGAACCAAAAGAAGCACAAGGACATCAAACTGGTGAGCTCTGAGAAAAAACTGCAAAAACTCGTCGCAAAACCGACGTTTCGCTCGCGCAAGATATTCAACGATACTCTAGTTGGTGTCGAATCTAAACGAGCTAGAGTTAAGATCACGAAACCGATCTACGCAGGACAGGCGGTGCTCGATATCAGCAAGTGTCTGATGTATGATTTCTGGTATAATTACTTGAAAAGAAAATATGGAAAGAAATGTACTTTGCTCATGACAGACACGGACTCTCTGCTGTTTCACGTGGAAACTAGCAATATTTTCATGGACATGTATGAAAATTCTCACCTCTTTGACACTTCTAACTTTGCGGAAGACAATTTCTGCCACTCAGATGTGAACAAACGAGCCGTTGGCAAGTTCAAAAGCGAAACAGGCTCGAAGATCATTACCAAATTCGCGGGTCTGCGATCAAAGATGTACTCGTTTACCGTAGAAGAAGGTGATGAGCAGAAACGAGCTAAAGGCGTGTCAAAATCAATTATTGACAGGGAATTGCGATACAAAATGTTTCAAGACACTTTGTTTCAAAACAAAGAACTAAGGTCCGAGATGCAGACAATCAGGAGTCAGTCTCACGAACTGTACATCATGAAAGTGCGAAAGAAAAGTCTTAGCCCTTTCGATGACAAGCGATTTCTCATCAATTCGATAGAAAGTTTACCATATGGGCACTACATGATAGATGTGTTCAGCGAGTACTGGCACAATGCTTGATTTCCATAAATACTGATGTCAGGAACAACCCCGATTATTTCGCAGTCGAATATTCGTTGATAATGATCATGGAAATGGAACAATCCGACACCGGTCGTTTAGAGACACTCAGTTTTGTAGAACAAGACAATAGCTGGTTTATCAAGCGTCATATTGGAATAGTAAAAGCCATTGGAACGGTTCTGATCGTGTGCGTCATGTGTGGCATAATACCACCGATGGTGCTAATTGGTACTACCAACAGTAGTAGGCCAGTCGATGCTGTGATTGAATCAGGCTCTGATAGGAACCATACCGCCTGCATATACGTTAAACAGTTCGTGATCGGGGGCAACGTACGAGTTACCGTCTGCAATCGTGGTTCCAACACCATCGTTGTCGATGTTAGGCGATTTATCAACGGCACTTCGACAATCCTGGGAATTCCCATCGATGTTCAGCAGTGGCGAAGATTGAAACAGACAGTTCCGCTTATTGACAAAGCCATAGACGACGCCAAAACTTACTGGAGTAATTTACAAACATATTGAGCGTAAACACGTATAAAAC
>JBEVXV010000841.1:0-2662 GCA_040505915.1 Sedimenticola sp.
GTTCTTAGGTTTAATACGGCACTACAATCTATAACAGTCTGGAGCAGAGATGTACTATCTTGGGTGTCAACTAGATTTTCACAACAGTTCTTGATTATATCCAACAGTGGCTTTCTGACATGCTCGAGCTCGGAACACTCCAACAGGAAATGCTTCACGGTTTCGTCACTTTGATGACACATCATGCATGTAGGATCGACTCCATTCTGGTTGAAGGACGCTCTGTTGACCTGCAGGATGTAGGTACTGGTAGCTATTTTCACCTTTGTGTGGATCCGCGGAATTTCCCGGGCACTTTGTGTGGATTGTATAAGAGCATGTGACTTATGACCGTTGTAGTTGTCCACATTCAGATACTGCAAACTGGGGTATAGCGCCGCAGAATGCCTTATTCGTTCAGTCCAGTATTTGTTAACGCACACTTTTACTTTTGACTTCCAGGAGTACTTTGACGGTATACTGTTCAGTAGTTCCAGCGCGTCTGGTAGATCATACTTCATTAGTATTGTTTTGATGGACACAAACCAACTATTACTCTTAAATGTTTTAATATTCAACTGTCTCTCTGCGAGTTTCTTTTCAACTGCTGTATCCGGAAGTCTGCATATGTTGCCGAATAACGAGAGCGCGTGTTTATGAATAATCCCTTCAGACGGAATAGTACCAGAGATGATATACACCGCGGCATCGGCTGCATTCGTTGGTAATGACAGTATTTGTTTAAGAAACTTCTTATTCATTTTTTCTAACATGTCAATATATTTCTGCCTGGGGAGCACAACTTCAAGCCCGTATGTTAACACCGGAGTGACATATGTCTGGTATAGATGGATAGATGTTTCAGGGTCCAGCCCGTTCTCTCCGTGGAGTCCCGATGCCATCAGGCTGTATATGGTGCGCCTCGCCTTGTTCATGTTGTCCTTGACTGTCGCCTCTTCAGAGTTGGACGATCGGAGGATTCCCATGTGTGTTGTTTCCTCTACCACGGGCATGGTATCACCATATATAGTCCATGTACAATTATCAGGGGCACATACTTTCTTTTTGGAGCTTTTGATTGGCATAACGACACTTTTGGCAGGGTGTAGTTGATATCTTTCGAGACGGCTGTAGTCATCAGCAATGTTGATCAGCGCCTGCAGCGTGGTGGGACTGTCGCTGAGTAGTGTAACATCATCTGCGCAGGTTGGAGCAACACAGTTTATTTCTCCTATTTTACCTCCGATAAGTGACGATGACAGACTGTCCAGTAGTGGGTTGATGTAGACTTTGTATAGGTCAGTGCTTATTAATCCGCCTTGTCGAACACCTTGTTGGATGTTAAATTTTTCAGATAATTCACCTTCCCAACGTATGACAGTTTGCGCGTCTTTGTGGAGACTGTGGATTAATGTCCATATAGACCCCTCCACACCGATGTGGAACAGTTTACGCATAAGACTTGCATGACTCACTACATCGAAAGCTGATCTAGCATCTAGATACGCAACATATATGTCGTTTTTTGTGTCTTTGTTCTCTCGTATGTATTCTTCCAGTATTACAGAGCAATTCAGCGGAGACGAGTTCTCGGTAAAGCCTCTCTGCAGATTATTCTGCGTGGCGTTAATGTAAGGTTTTATTCTTTGACGTATTATACATTCAATTAGTTTTGCGAGTGTTGGGGTTATTGTAATCCCTCGGTAGTTTTTTGAGTCCAGGCTTGAGCCTTTTCTTTTGTATACTGGAGTTAACACACCAAGCTTCAATGCATCTGGTATAGTTCCGAGACGGAATATTCCATTCAGTAACTCGACTAGCGATGGAATCAGTTCATCAGTCGCGTGGGCGAAATGTTCCGCACTAACACCATAGATGTCGGCTGCTTTTCCTGTATTCAGACTAGATATGGCCTTCGTGATTTCTGTCTCGGTCACTGGGGCATGCGTGCTTTGAGAGCTATGGCATATATCTATTATTTCAATTAGTTCATTGTCTATTTGGTTTTTATAGCGTTCATCGAACAAGTCATTGTCGGATTGAGATGCTAGTTGTCCGAAATGCTTGTGCCACCCGTTAAGAATTTCCGAATCTGATCTGTATATTTCATCTCCTACATTGAGTTCATTGACGCACGTGCCTAGTTTACCTCTCTGTTTATTAATGAGTTTGTGGAAGAGGGCGGTATCACTGGTCTTAGCATCCAGGATTTTCTGCTTTTCCTCCGAGTATATATGTGCATTTTCTATGCGACACGCATGCCTAAGAGATTTCGTAGTTTCTTTCTTGGCAACGACAGTTGGATGGTTTTTACACACTGGTCTGCCGGCAGTTTTCCAAGCATAGAATGCATTCTTTTTCTCACTAATTGCTGACTTTATTGTGGGAGTCCATAGGCGTAACTTGGCTTTGCGCGGTCGACGTGCAGGTGCCGGAGCTGCTTCCTGTGCACAAACACTAAGAGCTTCATTCATTTTCTGTGCTTTACTCTCCAATTCATAGTTACAGTCGCCTGTAGGTTTGATACCGGATATCTTTTCCTTTACTAACGCTTTATATAAGTCCTTATCGATTTTTGTCCAGTTCACTTTATTGTTTTTATTTGGCATAGAGACGTTGTCTGTAGGACGCTTGACAGGATAATCTATACTGATGTCTAGCTCACACTTGACAGGGTAGTGAT
>JBEVXV010000842.1:0-1963 GCA_040505915.1 Sedimenticola sp.
CTAGATCCCCCTCACCCCAACCCTCTCCCCAAAAGGGAGAGGGAGTTAACGGGACAGCAGTGCCACCTGCACTGAGTTATTGAGAAGTTACGGGATCTATAGATATGTCGTTGATTTAATTCACCCTCACCCTGGCCCTCTCCCTCATAGGGAGAGGGAATGTTCTATTGCAGTATGTCATGTTGCTGTTGATATATGCGCCCTAAAAAACACCTCCACCAAAGGAGTTACTGCAACATACTACAAAGTTAACGGGGCAGCAGTGAAATGACCTATATCTGGATTCTTGGGTTCAAAACCATAACTGCCACCTACCGGTTGGTAAGCGCGGCACCCTCACCACGATGAGCGTTGTGCAATCCGTACACAACCTATCGCCCCGAGGGCGGGGCTCCTACATGAGCGAGTGAATATCCATCGGGCCTGACCCAAGAGTACTTAAGCGATTTTTATACCGTAGCGACTTTAGTAGAGAGATTGAGGTGATTGAGGAGACCCGCCAATCTCCTTAGTGATCGGTAACCTGGCTGTTACCTGAGTAGTTCCGACTACCTTCAGACCTCCTGATCTAGAGGATTATAATTAGCCCACCATCCTACTGATCGGTAGGAAACTCTTAGTATTGCTCTCGGAACTTTGCGGCCATCTTCGCCAAGTTATGCATAATGGAATTGTGTTGCGGGCCTGATTGTGAGCATCTGGTTCCAGAATGATCATTAAGAGGTAGTGATCCTCTTTAAAGAAGCCATGGCAGTACACGAGATGTTTGTCACTGGTGCGGTAAAACCGCACCCGATGGATAGGCCATTGTTGTGAATCATCAGCCAAGTGGAGGTATGCAGCCTCCTCCTGACGGACAGAGGGTAGGGTGTGGGGGTGATCGTAAGGTGCATCCCGGCCAAAGTAATCAGCCGGAATACCACTCTCTTTGTATTGCTGTAAGTCAGCAACAAGCCCGTCAAACTCAGTCGGTGTCAGCTGTTGTTCGATTAGAAGGCTCTTAAATACCTCAATCACTTAGAGAATTGCTCCAGATCTTCCTCGGTGGCCTTAGCCAGCAACTCGACACCCTTCTGTGCGATCACTTTCATGCGTTCGGCGGTGGGTTTGAAGCGTCCCTCAAAGGAGGCGGTCTCCTGAGTTTGTGTGAGCATGGCCACCAGAGCTTCATAAGCCGCAGCACCAATCACGTAACCTGCAGGGCGATTGTTCGACAGCACGGCAATGGGGTGATCGGTAAAGTAATCTTTTGGGCTTTTGCGGAAATCTGTAATGGAAACGGTTTCCTCAGCCAGCATAGTATGGGTGCTCATGGGCAATCTCCTGTACACTAACAAGTACGTCTTTATGTGCATGATATAGGACACATTCCCGCATTTGTCCAACTGCGGATCATCTCAACCCCTCTGCTGAAAGCCCCTTGCGCTGATTTACACAACGAATTTTCCCTATCAAAGAATAACTGGAGTCAGATACACGTTAAATCAAACTTCCTCTTTGTTCTTACGCAAGCCTACCGGCCTACCTACTTTATTAGGTTTTAATCTACTGCCAGTCAATTTTCCCACCTCAACCTTGAATCGATCATTACCCAAGGCTATTCCTTCATTTAATTTGTATCTGACCCTAGTTATTAGCGTCATACCAGGAGGTATGAACAGCATGTGGTGATATCCATTTTCTGGATATCTTGTCATTCCGAGGAGATATCCCGTTAGTTAGCAGAAAGGATTACCATGATAATAGGGAACTTATTGCCTAGATGAAGAAGTGGGAGGTATGATAGCCAGAACTGGATAATCACTTGTTATGTTTTAAGACAACATGAAGACCGTGGCTAGCTTTTCCTTCGCGCATGAAGCGCATATTGCACGTGCACGCCTAGAGTCAGATGGTGTGCCAGCTTTTGTAGCAGATGAACACACGATAACAATGCAATGGTTATACTCAAATGCTCTTGGAG
>JBEVXV010000843.1:0-7033 GCA_040505915.1 Sedimenticola sp.
TAGTGAGGAGGCAACATAGCATAAAAGTAACTTCTGTTCAACCCGAGAGAGCAAAAGCAACGACTATGTTAGTTTGATGCAATATACCATCCCGAACAAGGATCCGGTGTCGGCCAATCAAATTAGGTGGGACAAGGTCATTTTCGGGGTCATTAAGTGCAAAGAGGTCAAATGAGTTCAATATATATATGAAATTGATACTGGACTATGCACTTGCGTACTGTTATCAAAATATCCGGTATTGTTGTTTTACTGCTCATAATTGATCAATGCTACACTAATTAAGTCACTCTGCTGAACGCTAGATACACTTACTAGTGACATGTCGTCGATATTCAAGATGGCCGCCGAAGTGCAACATTTTGACCTAAAGGCGGCATTAATTCAAAAATGTTTGCGATTTTGCATTTAAATAGTGTATGTAACTATATATAAATACGTCTGGAGTATGTATACATATATAATGATACTTCATTGTATTGATATAAATCCAAGATGGCCGCCAAATATGCCTAACAACGATGGTAAGGTACATATAGGGCATACACTATTACATAATCTGGTCTGCATATCATGCATGCAGACTACTGTTTTCTGCCAGTTTGTAATTTTGTCATTGCTAACAGTATGGTGGTGAATGGAATGAGTATGCAGCGTGTCATGGAGGATTTCCGATGTCCAAGATGGCCGCCAAAAACAGTAGTTACATGCGTTATTTGCTAGTTTGATATGCAGGTTGGAATCCACCAAAGTTGACAGATTATATCAAAGGTTTGTTATTCAGCAACAATGTGCTAGCCCTGCTATATACATTGTAGCTGGTACATGGGTTTACCAAACACATAGTGGTTAATAGTGATATGTTTACAAGTGAATACATGTTTACTATTAATATTTTATTCTGGTTTGGAGATAATAGTCTGTGTCTCGTATCATTGTCATTACCTTACTTACAGTGTGTCATCATTAATTGGATTGAGACACAGAGACCCAAAGCAACTGCATGCACGAATGCACTTCAGGCCATTCTTACGACATTTGCATGTCGCACGCGAGCAATTCCGTTTACAAGCACACGAAACCAGTTCGAGACATGCCTTGGGAACTGCTTCCTGTGTTGACAGCACTGGCTCCACAGTATCTGATTCCTGATCATGAAACCAGCCACAATCGAACGGTGATGGCAATGTTGGTGTTGGCACTAAGGCATTGTACCAAACCATCGCTTGGTAACTTGATCTGGCAATGTGTTGTCGTAGGGCATCATGTGTAGGAGGCAATGATTCAGGATTCTTTGATCGGAACATCCTAACACGCAACTCGTCAACAGACGTCAGATCCATCGCGGGGGCATACAGTTTGACAACAAACATTTCCACTGCTTTCACCACACCATCATTCAGGGGGGTTCTCCCTAATTCATCGAGCAGTTGTGGGTGTGTGAGAAACGTTTTCCATGCAGTGCGTTTGCCATGTCCTGCAAACTGACTCGTCGTGTCGCATCCAGTCACAGCATGGAATGCCAATAGGTTTGAGCGGACATTAGGTTCCAATCCATTATGTATCTCTTGTATTGGTATATATCTGCGTTTTTGCTGAGTACCAGCACTTACCCATATCTCCGGGACTTGCAGCTCGGCATAAAATGACACTAGAAGCGATATGACATCTGTGTCCCGACAGTGAACAATGACACGCTCATAGCCATGCTGTGCAGCATCCTTTATGTGCAACAGCATCCTCGTGTCAGCTTCCTCTTGGTTTGAAACAAGGAGCTCAGACACATGACCTTTGGTAGAAGTAGCGCTTTCATTGTCAGTGTAGCCACCTGCAATCACTATTTCACCACGCTCATCATCCGCTAACGACTCGTGTCCAATGACAGACAGTTGCCATGACAAGAAATTCGTCAAGTCCTTCTTGTTTTCAGTTAGGTCCATAAACAATTTCCATTGCTTTGGTAGTGGAACGTCACCACCGGAGATGGTCCTTCTTATCGGTTTGTGCTGCTTATTGCTCCTGTGTGATCTCGCTGCGGATTTCACAGATTTCTCCCTGTAGTCGTCAAAAACGACATCCACTCTAGTACACTTATCCCTTAAGTGAGACATGACATTCATTGCGAAACAGTACGCTAAGTCACCAAATGTTGCAGCGTCCTTCGGTTTTCCAATTTTCTGCACAAGCGCCATTGCGTCGATGACCGTGCACGTAGGTACTTCAGGCATAGACGGTTCATGGGCTACAGAAGTACTACCCTCAAGTATATGGCCCAGTATATATTTATCTGTTGTCCGCAACGTGCCATCATCTTTCGTCAGAGATTGTGGTGTGTTTGTCAATTCATGTGTCAGAATCGTGCTCAGGTCGATCGTTCGCCCTCCTTCAGCAGCTAAAATGATTCTCTGAAACAGGCTGCGATCATACTTAATGTTCTTCGTCTTTTTATTCACAGTTGTCTGTCTGATACTGTGGAGGTGTTTAAACGTCTTTGAGTTCTGTTTTTGTAATGGTGCGTGTATTGATTTGTCAGCTCCTTCTGCTAACCTTGATGCTACGAAGGAATCTGCAACCTCACCACCTCGACTCTGGGCGGAAAGCAGTTGAACTTTTATGTCTTCCGTAGCTACATCATTTGTTGATATGCAGTACAAATTTGCGTCTTCTCTGAAAACATCAAATCTTCTGAACTGATCAGCTATTGCTTCAACATCGCTTTCATCTTTCTGCATTCTTTCTTTTCCTGCCTCGATATGCTCCGATTCGTTTTTCACATTTACCCCCAACATGCTTCGAGTGCTCTCAGATAACCTGGCCATATCGTTGTATGTGAGACACCATCTTTCCCTGGTACCCTCTGATCTTGTGATACCAACTAAACCTCCAGCAACCTTTCCCTGTTTGTTTATGTGTTCCAGGGCTTGGTCAACTGACAGCTGATTGAACGTTTTTTGTGTATTTTTTACAACAAAATTGCCATTCTTGAACTCTTCCCATACAGTTGGTGCAGTGATTGGAAGTATTGTCATGTCGGCAAGGTACACCAATCCCCATCTTGTGTAGTTGACATGATCGTACACGGCAAACCAAGGAATCATCCGTCTGAATGACGATATGTGCAATTCCCAGTTACCCTCCCTCTCAGCTCTGATGAAGTTTAACAACGTGCTCACCAACTCGAGATACTGTAACCAATACTGGAAGGTTGGGAATGCGCACTTCTCTTCTTGAAAAACGTTCAAATCTGTCTCAAGCTCTTGCACGAATGCTATCTGTGCGGATACTGCTTCCATCAGCCTGACACAATCCCCAGCAGCATACTCATTCAGAACGGTATCGGCTATTTCATTACCGGATTCTGGGAACGTTCTATTCGAGTCATGCATCCACTGTACAAACAGGGGCCATAATACCCGCCATAGTGCTTCATATGTCAACTTATGGCAGCGTACAGTCCTGTTCCACAGTTTCCCATTCATAATTGTGCCAACAACAGATTCCCCATACACACCTGACTCTACTAATACATCGCTTAGTCCACTATCCTCAAAGTGCTTTCCTATAACTTTCAGAAAGTTTAGCATAATATGAAAACCTCCAAGACGCAATATCAATCCTTGACACTGGTCACTGTTACACCATGCCAGTTCTCTGGCCTTGCAGTAGATTCCTTCATCTACTGTGATGACTGTATGCTCTTGTCCTAAATACTCTGCTATCCTCCGACACCTTGATATCGCCGTCCAAATAGTGTCATACTCTGTGGCTGGACTAGGAATCATCGGCATGTAGCCTGTAATCGATTCAACAGCCGTTGACGATGAAATCTTCTGATTGAAGGCTGTCCATGACGGAACCAACTTCTCTTCTACTTCATTGCAATACATTCTGTTGACGAGCCAGGCCAAATCAATTACTAAGGGTACTGCCTGTGGGACAGTTGAACTTTTCTTAAAGTGGTCAATTATTATATCCTCTGGGAATATGGCTCTGGCTGCTCTTTTGCCTGTGTTATAATGTGACTCAACCAGTTTGTTCATTTCCTGCGACATGCCCTGTAAGTTGCGATCGGATCCATCTAGGGGCTTTGGTTGGTGAACTTCCTCAGCCGGTCCACGTTGAAAGGCTGCTATTTGCGTGGCGTGAAATGTTCCTTTCCCATCTATGGTTTCTTCTATTATGTCGATATTGTCAGCGGCGAATTGCACAAACTTCAATTTCACAAGATTGTCTGGCACAAACAAGTTGTCATTGTTTTCAAACTGATTGCACTGATGTTTGGCAATTGCTGTTTCGATTCTAGTTACCTTTTCGTAACTGATACAATGTCCACTTGCATGTAGCATTTGAATGAGAGATTTCGAACGTGTTGCATGGTGCACTGATAGTCCTAAGCCTATATGCTTTGGTGTGAGGATTCTCCCTTTCGATGATGCATATATTATATCCTGTGCTATACTTAAAACGCGCGTCTTCTGCTTTCCAGACACAGACTCCGCATCAATATCATCATCTCGAGACAATAACATGCACAGAAAAACATATAAACTTTGTGGAACCTGTGACTCACAGTGGTTACGGTCTAGGTTGTCATATGTACTATGACTGGTAACCCCGTCAATATCAGATTTTAGTTTTGCACTGACATGGTGCATGGCTCTCAGAATGAATGCATCGTCATCTAATTCATCGTTCAGCAACATTCCACTTCCAATGGCATCATCTTCGCCGACGGTGTGTTGTTCTTTCATCGCTAGAATTGCGTCAGCAGTTGACATTGCCGGGATTATCAAAAGAGACTCTGATTTAGAAATGGGCTGGATGAACTGGATGCGTTCACCATAATGCTTTGATATTCGGCTTTTCAAGTTTTGTGCCGTATACGTATCTGGAGAAACCCCATGTGACGTCAACAATGCATGGAAATGCTGGGTTACTTTCACAAGTGTATATACTTCACCATCAGCAAATCCTGTGTCTAGTCTAGACACCAATTCAACAAATGCTTGTTCAAATGGCTTATTATGTTCGTTCTCCTCGGTAAGTCCTTTATGCGTTTTTCTCTGCATTAGCTTGAAGCAAGCACTGTGGTAGCGTGCCTCATATGCTATCAAATCAAGCTTTCCTATTCTGCAGCTCAATACACGTGTATCATCGCTAGCCGCCATTGTATGAATTGTGTTGTGGCAATCGCGAGTTAACACCTGGTGTACTAAAACGCTACCCTTACACTTACGTTTCTGACAAAATATACACAGCTTCCAATCGGTCGGTAAGATGGTACTTCTTGTGCTAGACGATGCTGTATTGGTTACATTGGAATGCGGATCTGATGCGCAATCGGAATCTTTCCTGTTTTTCAACCTGTCTATGTGTGTCTTACTACAGAATACGGAATAGCAGGACTTGGCGTGCCAAACACATTCCATATCATCTAGTCTATCAACTACTTGCTCAATGTTCAGCATGCACTGGTCGATGTCTACCCCGCACATTTGTTTTCGTTCATAGTAACGTTCCTTTAATGTCTGTATACCTAGGGAACTTCCTTTGGTGAGCTTTGGGGTTGATTTTTGACAAAAGATGCAAGCGTTGCTATTTATGGGGTTAATTGTACGCCTCTTTTTGCGTAATACCATTTCTGGCTCACACTCTTCAGGGGTAGCCATGATGGAGATTTCCTGCTTGACTATAGAGCAGAACTCAATTCAATATTTCAATGGATATCTAGTGTTTTTCTTTAACTGGATCAATATTCAGATTTGACCACAATCGGTTTGAAATTACCAGATATATGAACGCGGGAAAAATCCTAGCGTTGTTAAATACATGCGTACGTCGCAGTACGAGTTATGGCGCCTGGCACATATTTCAGTAAAAAAAGACAGCGTTGGTAAACTATATCCGAGTAAAGGTGTTCGAGAAAATGTACGTCCCTTACTATGTCTGAGTATACAGTGCAACTTCTCTACAACAGCCACCAATGGGAAGACTAAAAACTGGCAGTTGAAGAGAGTTGGCTGTTGAAGAGGTATATTATATAGTATCACCAGAGCTACATTTAGGGTGCATATTCTTTTATTTATTCACCAAAACTGGTAAGTTGGGAGTGCTTCAGAATCGTCTCTATGAGACGAATCTAAAGCACCACCAACTGGCCAGTTTCGGTGAAGAATTAACAAACTCCCCCATGAAACACTAACTGTGGTCGCAATTTATCACATTGCGTCTTAAAATTTGGGCCATTGTAGAGAGGTGGCGGTTCGTGCCGGTTCGGTGCCCTTTACATAATTATTATATTTTAGTATGTTGCTGGTGTCATTACTGCTACTTCATTCAATGAATTGCGAACCCTGATCAGACCGCGCGGACGTCATAATGTCCATTTTTTAGCTGAGGGCCCAAATCTCACGTGGCAAATCAATATGGAACCAGATAACTGGAAATACATGGAATACTCTAGCAACATGCCCATAGTATGCGTTATAATGAGACTTACGTGTGCCGACTGGCGAAATATTTGGCGGCCATTTTGAAATTATATGACTGTGGGATTGTCAGATTATATGACAAACGCACTAAAACATTTTTTTATGCCCGCCAAAACAAATTCTAAATGTAAATGAAGTTTTACTTATCGAATATGCTTACATAAAGGGCTAAATGTTTATGCTTGGCGGCCATCTTGAATACCTAGATATTCTGAAGACTAAATACCTCAAATGTGTACCATTATTTTAGTATATGTTCCTATGACCAAGGATCAATCTTGAAAACAACACTACCACACATTACGGGACAAATAATAAAGTACACATTCGATTACCGCTGTAAAGTCAAGTTTGAACTCATTTGACCCCTTTGCACTTAATGACCCCAAAAATGACCTTGTCCCACCTAATTCGATTGGCCGACACCGGATTCATGTTCAGGAATATATAATGCATCAATCTAGCATAGTCGTTGCTTTTGCTCTCTCGGGTTGAACAGAAGTCATTTCTAGGCCACTTATCTTGTAGTTGCCTCCTCACTA
>JBEVXV010000844.1:0-2356 GCA_040505915.1 Sedimenticola sp.
GATTATAATATTCGCTGTCAAAATTGTTATTTTCCTTTGGGGTTGCTAGGTCCTCATAGTAATGTGCTAGTCCGGATCGTTGTATGTGGGGATCTCTTGTTTCCTTTCCATCTATAATGAGAGTCTCGGTTTGTTTGAAGTTACATCTTTGGCTTTGTCGTATAAGTTTGTAGAAGGTTTTTGAGTCTGGGTTTGTCATGATGTCCTCCATCAATTGTGCTTTTTCAGCAGCATGGCGTCTCCTTGTATATCGCCTGACATTTTGCTTTGCTATCTTGCGTTGTATCGAGGTAGGATGTTCAGACCCAGGGGACCCTTGCTCAACCCATTTACGGTGCTGATCTTTGCTGATATGCAACAAGCTTTTTTGTTCTGGAGTTATTCTGTATCTAGGACCTTGTAATCGTATAAGTTTGGACGGGATTGTTTTTTGAGTCACAAAGTTAAGAGCATCTGTAATGAGGGACAGCCGTACGTCTTCATTTTCCACATTTGATGGAATGCTGCTAATTTTCTCGTGTAATAGTTTATTGAAAACCTCACAATCTCCCTGTTCCCAGTAGAATTTTTTCACTGCTTTCCTATTCACTTCCCTCTTCCTGCCTAATACCAATTTTGGTGCTTTGATTGCTAAAATACCGGTCACCATTACATGTGCCGAGGAATTATTGTAGGCTTGTTTATCAATTATGGTGGATTTCATGAGTTTCTTGTCTGTGGTGAATATATAATCAATTTGTGATGTTCCTTTTCCCGAGTGGTTGAAAAAAGTATCATTGTCTGAAAGATCTTCCGTCACATATAACCCTTCTTGTTCTATAAAAGACTTGAGGCGCTGGTCATGCACATTATTCCTCCTGTTCAGGATGGTTCCATTGAAGTCCCCCGCTATGATTATTTTGTGGGTGTCTCCATATTTTTGCCTTATTGAGTGTATAATGTCTAAATGTTCTGAGTAGCTGAGACTTGAATTTGTTTCCATTGTAGGAAGGTATACCGCCACTATTATAAGTAGTTCTCTAGTAGTCCTCAGTTCCACGGCGATGATTCGTTCATTTCCATCTGGAAGTTCAGTTATGTTGTTCGACCAAGCTTGTGGCCATACAATTGCTACACCTCCTCGCCCTCTCGGACATTTAAAGCATGATATAGGGTCATATGTATCAGCACATCTCACAAACGACTTATAGTTTGGTATCATGTTATCAATTGCCGTCTTCTCAAAATCCCAGAGCCAGTGTTCAGAAATACAGAATAGTTTGTGGTGTCGTGACTGTTCAATCAAAAATGGTATATTAGACTTTACGCCTTCGATGTTTATCGCTGCAATTGTTACATTCTTGTGACCATGAGTGAGCTGTCCAATATTTTGCTTTCTGGTGGCTTTGGTTCGAGGCTTGGGACGCATAAAAAACACTGCTGTTCTGAAGTTGATTCCGTCGTATTATTCTTTGGAGAGTCTGGTATCAAGACGGGATCCTCCGTTGTGGTGCCAGGTGTATCAATTCCCATTGGGTGAACTGTATTCAAGGTAGCCAGTTCTCTATGCTGCTGGACATCTGGCAGTGCCTGTCTGCTAATAAAGGATTGGTCGGGTGTGTCAACATCCCTCAGGTGAACTGTATTCAGGTTAGCCTGTTGTCTACGCTGCTGGCCATCAGGCTGTGACTTATTACTAATGGGTGGTTGTTGGTCTGGTTTTCCAATTTTCCTCTGTTGGACTGCATTCATGTTAGCATGTTCTCCAGGCTGCTGTCCATCTGGTAGTGTGGGTCCGCTAATAACCGAATGGTCAGGAATGTTAGTGTTCTTCAGGTGGACTGTATTCAGGTTCGTCTGGCTACTGATTACGTGCTGATCGTGTGTACTAAATTCCCTTGGGTGGACTGCATTCGAGGTTGCCTGCTGGCTGTACTGCTGGGTATTTGGTATGACCTGGTTACTGACAAGTCTCTGATTGGACATACCGGTACTAATTTCGCTCGGGTGGGCTGCGCTCACAATAGGCTGAAGTGACGTGGTGGATTCCCCCGGTCTGACAAAATCCCTCTCATTTATTTGTCTGACAAAATTATTATTATTATTATTATTGGCAGGTTGAGTGTACGGTTCATTGCCTCGGGTAGAGATATCACTTGGCATCTGCATATCAGTTGTTTGCATATTATAAATACCTGGCTGTACACCAAAACCCGGCATCCCTCCAAACATCTGTCTAGGAGGATTATATGTATGAAACATTGCGCCCATATGTCTTGCTGGTCCTTGGTAATACTGCATTGGGTTGGGTGGTGGATACGGGATTCCCACTGGACTCTGGTACATATGATGGCCAGCAAATGCCATAGCTGGGTTG
>JBEVXV010000844.1:2456-4403 GCA_040505915.1 Sedimenticola sp.
TCTGCAGTTCCCTTATGATATTTTGGTACATGAATTGCTGTTGATGCGATTGTTGCAGTTGCATTGTTAGCTGTGTGGTTGTACTTGTATACATGCAAAGTGACTGCATCACATTGAATTCCAATTGTTTAACTCTTTGTTCGAGGTTATTTGTGTCTTGTGGGTTGTTATTTGTACACCAACAATTGTGCTTAGAATTTAGGCGAGTATATTCTGGCAAATTAGATGCTTCGGCCTGGTGCATGCAACAATCCTGTCTGTTACTTGTTTGACGTGTTGAATTACACACTTCAGCTTGGTGTATGTACCTTTCACTTCGCATGTCTCCCGACCGACGTGTATTATCTCTCTCTTTTTCATTGAATGTTTCAGTTTGAGCCCTGTTCTCAATATTATTGTTCATGTTTTCACTGGTATTCAGTCTTTGTCTGTTTAATACCTTAATAGTTTTATCCTGCTCCTTAAGTTTACGCTCTAATGTCATGATATACGCCTTTTGGTCCATTTCATTCTTAGTATTCCTTTTTTCTGTCTTTCGCAATAATCCAGTTTCTGAGCTAAATATATCTTTCACTACGACACCTGGTTTACCTGTATTTTTAATGGCTACATGTGTTTGTTTCAGATGTGTATCATCCGATGTATTAGTGCGAGGCTCGGAATGGCTGTTTACAGTATCCCCTATGTATTCCACCCGAGGGACTGCGTTCAATCCAGCATCATCTTTGGCAACTGGTGGATTGGAGGCACTATAAATTGTCTTTAGTTGCGTTTCATCCATAGTATGATTATGTTTCTCATTATGCCTATCTTTAACTTGTTCATTCACCATTGAAATTACTACTCTAGGGTTGGGCATATTGGGTAGGGTCCTATATTTATGTTCTGCAGATACTGGACCAAGCGGTACACTAGGATTGAGTTTTTTGGGCAGGGTGTTATTCACTACAGGTACTGATCGATGTTCTTTCACATTTGTATTGATAGATTCCACTGGTGTGTCGTAAAGAAGGTCATTATTGCACGAGATACATATATAGTTTACGCACTTGTCAATCTTTGTGGCTTCATCGGGGGATATGTTTGCACATTTGAAGTGTAACCATAATTCACATTCGATGCATTGTATGGTATCATATTCTGCCTCCTCATCACAGATCGGACAAATGTCTTTTGAGTTTCCATCCCTGTTATGTAAATCGTTTTGTGGGCTACTTACCGGTACATAACTATCTTCCGCATCTTCATTACAGATAGCCTTTGTTGTGAGAGCTTGACAGTAACCGTCTTCTGATTTAGTAATAGCGGATGAAATGGCACAGTTTACAATGTCTAGGTTTTTATAACTGGTTTTTATTGCTGCACATAGTTTCTGGAATATTGTGTCCACAAAAATATCTACCCTCATTCCATTCACCAAAATATTACATGTTGTATGGTAAAAATTTATCGTGTATTTTAGTAGCTTCCCAGGAGATCCGGACTGTTTTCTGTTATATATTCTATGCCTGAGCTCGATTATCGCTCCATGTTGTTCTACACCTTTTTCGGTCTGCGTAGAAAACTGTGAAGTGAAGGCATCTTCACGTAATAACGTGATTACCTTTTGTTTGGCCAATTCATACGCCGCTGTACTAAGCTCAATCTTGAAGTTTCTCCCCGGCTTCATTTCATACTTTATATGCTCTCTGTCACAGTTAATTCGTTTCTTGTCCACTGCTCTGGATCTGTTCAGCACATAGTCCCTACCTATACTGCCCTGAATCCTGCCCGCAGTTGTATATCTCGATGAAATCCCTCGTGTCACCATATTGTGAGATTCCACCAATGTTCGAGTGTTTTTCACTGTTTCCACTGAGTTGGCCATTGCAATAAGTCAATGGTAACAATAATTGGATTTGTATGAGAATTATATTAAACAATATATTAATATTTGGTTACTATTAT
>JBEVXV010000845.1:0-7042 GCA_040505915.1 Sedimenticola sp.
GCGATTACAAATGTATTGTATTCACGTCAAGTGAATGTTCGAGTCACATGATAAGGAATTAAGTACCTATTCATTGTTTTCAAATTAATATACAATATATGTGCCTTACCGTTGTCATGAATTCCACACAAACGGTAAAGTCCAATATCTAATAAATATTTCCGATATTAATGGCGTGGAGTGTTGTACAATATGATCCCTGTACCGACCAACTACAAATGCAGTGGTCAAGAAATGACCACAGCTTATATGGCTGTTGGGCGGTTTGAACTTTGAACGACCTTCTTGCACAATATATGCATAAAGAGCGTTGCGATTGACCCAGTGTTAGCGGCGGTAAAATCGTCGTAATACGGGGTAACGGTTTCGACCATCATCGTGTAGTGGGTAAAATTGTACCTCGGGGAGAATCCGTGACATAACCTTGCGTGCAGATTAGCAGATGTTGCGGGTAATGACGGAGAGGCGACACACATTTTCTTGGTGCCCATAAAATAAAGATGGTGTTTTCTTCCGTTGTGATCCCTCCGGATTAAATTGGATTAAATTGGATAAATATGGAATCAACATGGAACAAAATGTGACTAAAACATGTATAAAACATGTATACCCATGTATGAATGTGTTTTTTATGGAATACTGAAGTTGCAGACGGTATAGATACACATTTCTCCATATATTACAATATTCTTGATTTACATTGTAACAATAATTGTGAACATGTGATCAGTGTGTCCTACTAACATGCCCCGCGGCCCTGTATAACAGTGTAGCGATTAAAATTTTCCGCGAAATCAAGGCATAGACGGGTCAGGATTAAAAACTCGTCACGCACTGCTGACCACGAATGTTAACTGACAATGGCCATGGCTGGTTCCCCGGAAGCGAGCCCCGGCGGCAATGGACTAAATGAAAGTCGCACATATCACGTTCTCCAGCCAGCGGCCGGATTGTGCCCGGCTTATGGCAGTGTAACACCTATATCACCGTTCTTCACCGCTCAGCGATATGGATATTACAATACCGATAATGCACAACAGACATATCAAAAGCAACTATATGCGGATATGACAAACCCAACAATGGGTCCAATGGGGAACGCATACCCAGGATCGGTATACCCAGGACCGGTATACCCTTCTATACAGAGTAACCTACATGTAGTTGACGACCAGATCCCTGGGACGCAGCCGTGTTGTATAATCGACCGCGAACTATTAAATCTTCCCAAGGATCTGTATATAGATAAACTGTTAAACGTCACACACAGGTCGGAATCAGATATCTCCGCTTATCGCGACGTCCTTTGGCGGAGAGCGAGAAATCTAGATAATTGTCCTGATGGGAAACTAATTAACAGGAGAGGTTCGCGCGCTAACCCTGTACAAGGCAAATTAGCACAGGATTGTTACATCATAAATATGTTTATCCATGGAGATAGTAGCGAAATTGACACGATATTGAGCAAGGCAAAATCACTTTCTCAACAACCCCCAAATGACTGTGAAGACGCGGAGGAAAATAGCGCAAAAGAATCTCAACAAACAGTAGAACTCACACTGGAGCTTAGCAAAGTGCTGGCGTCTGTTATTGATCTTGGAAACAAGTATGCCAAACTCCATGACGAAAGAAATAGCGACTGTGAACGTATTAGGACCCTACAGACACACGTAGAAACCCTTAATAGTGAGAACACACAAATGCAAAGTGAAATAAAACATTTGACGGGTAAATTTAATGCCTCACTCTCTAATGCTGAATCTAACGTTAAAGACCTCACCGACCAAGTTGCTCAACTGGCTGTACAAACGTACCAAAGTATATGTGTAGCGCAGAACGCGCAGCTCCTGGCGAATGGCCAGAACCCACAGGAAAATACAAAAACAACAGTTTCAGATGAACATCCAGGCATAGACTCTATATCGCTTCAGGATGGGGATGACACTGAGCTAAATCCCAAACCGAATCGTCCACCTAGCCCAACTTTTGCGGAAGTGGTAAAAAATGGCCGACAGACATTATTAGAAAATCGTAAAACAACAGAAACCCCGAATCCAGAAAATGAGGTTACTACAACCAAACCGATAAATAATAAAAACCAACCGACACAACCAAATGTGCCTGTAAGTGCAAAAGAGTCACAAAACATGAATACAAACAGTGTGCTGCGTTTGAGCCCAACAAGCGGATTGTTTCGGAGGCAACTCCCACCAACTGATATGGAAAGGTCGTTCAATACTCAATCCAACCTGACATGTAATGATGACCAGCCAGGTAACAAAATAGAAACTCGTATAACTACACAATCTAGTGACTCAAAGCGAAATGCACCACAAACTACACCCGAAAATGCATGTAGTAAGTTCAAAGGTAAATACCGCGGGAGACTTAAGACGTACTATGTGGGCGGTATTGACCCCAAATCGACAGTTCAAGGCCTCGCGGAATACCTTGAAGAACGATCGGTATCCCCAATCGAAACATATGTATTCCTGAGCAGATCTGGTAATCTAGCGGCCAAAGTGTCAGTGCCTCATTACCAGGCGCATATGTTACAATGCGACGAGTTCTGGCCGAGATTCGTACGTTGTCGCCAATGGTTATCGCGCAACTCATGGGACAAGTACAGACAGTCTGCGGACACGAATTCCTATCGTGACTATGACGCCCAAAACAATTACGACCACAACAATGTGGAACAATCGATCCATAGAATAGACTACTAATGGCGGGTACACATTCCATACCAAACCATAAATCTCTTCGTGTAAACGAAGTGCGCCTCATGACATGGAACGTCAGAGGCATCATGTCATCAGCAGCTAGTTTATCGCGAACACTAGACTGTAATAATATTGATATTGCATTCATTACTGAACACAAACTATTCGAGCACTCAAAAAACTTTATGGACTCAGTTCATAGCTCGTATCGTAACATAACAATGTGTGACCAAAAGTTTGACATGTATGGTTCCATTCACTGTGGTAAAGGTGGTGTATCGATTATGTACAAAACGTCTCTCGACTTCTCCATACGCAAACTAGATGAAGTATCTAACGAGAGAATGTTGGGTGTTGAAATATCGTGTCAGAACAATGTGAAAATATTTGCATTC
The DNA here is from genome assembly GCA_040505915.1 of Sedimenticola sp. GTDB lineage: Bacteria > Pseudomonadota > Gammaproteobacteria > Chromatiales > Chromatiaceae > Vondammii. The sequence goes on from JBEVXV010000845.1 coordinate 3,119, forward strand.
TGTATATACATGCCCGCATCAAACTATCCTAATGTAGACTATGCAGAGTCCATCGATACGCTGCAAGCAATATGTAACTCATATGCTGGACTTGGCACAGTTGTCCTTCTTGGTGACATGAATGGTGAGGTTACAAACTGCGTACGCCAGACCTACCGTGACACGGTATTGTCCAATTTTCTACAGCGGAATGAAATGCTCTCTCTTGCTAGGTTACCGTGTCATGATGGGCCGGATTACACGTTTGTCACCATGGAGAAAACTCTTGATCACGTCATTATGTATAACAATGAAATTGATCTTGTACGACATGTAGAAACTTTGTGTGGCGATCTGTACAACGTCTCGGATCACCTTCCAGTTCTGACCGTCCTATCAACCCCGTATGTGCAGACTGTTAATGTGACCCGTCGCGTTTGCATTGCGTGGCACAAAGTTTCTACAGATGATGTTAACAACTATCAGCTGACACTCTCAACGTTACTTGACCAAGTTAATACTGATGATATAGACCTCATGTATGAACTTATTGTGAAATCAATTATATCTGCAGCCGAGAGCGCTCTGCCCAAAACAAAGCTTAACCGTCACGCCAAACCATATTGGACAAGTGACGTGAAAGCGGCACATGAAACACAACGCGAAGCACGTAAACGATGGCTAAATGAAGGTCAACCGAGAGGAATGCAACACGACTCGTATGCCCAATATAAACACATGAAAAGTGAATTTGTAAAGGTACAAAAACGTGCCATCCAGAATGTTGAAACGCAATTCCTACAACAACTAAATAATGCAGCAGAATGTGACAACAAACTTTTTTGGGGACTCGTAAAAATGAGACGAGGTAAAAAGTTGCTAACATGTAACCAACTAGAAACATCGAACGGTATTTCCCGAGACCCCGATACAATTGCTGAAGGATTCACAGACTATTTTAAAGATGTGTATTCCCCACTGGAATGTGAATATTTTGACACGGATTTCAAACACTATATCGAAAATGAAGTGCATAAACTGAAAGGCAGAAATAACACAATGGTTAACTCCCCTGAATTGAACCCAACTCTCACAAGTGAACAAATCGAAAAATACACACGAACCTTAAATCTTGGCAAAGCTGCATCATTTGACAGAATCTTCAACGAACACTTACGTCATGGTGGAACGGCTCTACACTTGATGCTTGCAAAACTCTTCAATCAGATCATTCGAAAACGAAAATTCCCGTGCATGTGCAAACGCGGCCTTATAATACCAGTGTACAAAGACAATGGCAAACCACGAAGTGACCCCAGGAATTATAGGCCAATCACCTTGTTGCCAGTTATATACAAACTATTGGAAAAGATATTACACGATACACTCAATAAATGGATACAGAGAAACAACATACAGATTCCCAATCACCAGCAAAATGCGTACCAGAAAAACACTGGAGCTATTACAGCATCGTTTAATTTACAAGAAACAATCCATTATAACTCAGAACTTCACAGCAAAGTGTATGTGGCAATGCTTGACACACGTCAGGCATTTGACTCCGTATGGTTGGATGCCGTATTCTATAAACTCTCGGATATAGGAATACATGGGACTCTATGGGCACTCCTCGTAGACGCACACAGTGACATGTCTAGCTGCATCGTAGCGAATGGCATCCAGTCCTCATTCTTCAACGTACATCAAGGTATAAGACAAGGGGGGATAATCTCCACTTGGATATACAATCTATTCATTGATGAGTTACTGCACACACTTGAACGCAGCGGACATGGCACAACTTTACTTGGCTGTGCAACGGGTAACACGACACTCGCCGATGACATTGCCTTATCAAGTACAAGCCCATCAGGTCTACAACACATGTTGAACTTAACGTACAGATACACATGTAAATATAGGTATGTGTTAAACGCGTCAAAGAGCTTCGTGATAGTGTTTAGCAATGATTCACACAGGCACCACGATCTGCAATTACATCTCGGTCACGACGTCATCCAACAGACGCAAAACGTTAAGCATGTTGGTGTTTTCCTGAACAGCAAATTATCGAACAAGGACAAAATTGAAAACGCATGCCGGAAAGCAAAAGCTTCATTCTTCTCCCTGTTATCAATTCGGCTTCACACTGACTACGTAAATCCTCTAACCTCAGCAGCCCTTGTATCCAAGGTGTGTATCCCGACCCTACTATTTGGGTCGGAACTGTGGAATAACCTGACAACAGCGGAATACTTAAAACTTGAACGGTTCGTACGTATGGCGGTGAAAAAAATCCAGCGTTTCCCAACCAGGACCCGGACGGATATGTGCTTGAGTATGTTAGGGTGGAAATGCATCCAATCTGAAATTGACTACAGGAAACTTAGCTTTTTGGGGTCTCTCTGTCGACTGCCAATACCCGTCCTCACCAGGGAAGTGTTCAATGCACGTTTATCGATGTATGTTTGCCGAACGGATAACAATCAACGTGGTTATATTCCCGATGTAGTCACTGTTCTATCAAAATACAGTTTATCGAACACATTAATAGCCTACATACAAACTGGAAGTTTCCCATCGAAATATACGTGGAAAAGAATGTGCAAGACATCGATCCATTCGGTTGAAACGGTTGCGTGGACACGTCGGTTGAACACTGATGACGACTTCCAAAGGTTCCGCTCCCTTCACACTAACATTGAACCAGCATTGCTTTGGGAATGTGCTACTGAATACGACAGCATACGCGCGGCGTCGGACGTTAGTAAGCTTTGGATTGCGCAGGGCGCTCTCACTAATGTCACACAACTATGTCAAATATGTGGCATGGTGTTCCAAAATGAACTTACCCATGTTCTGTTCGAATGCGCACATACGTCACATGAAAGAAACAACTTTAGTCAATATGTACAATCCACACTAGGACAGACCACAGTAATGGAAATAAGTACAGGCAATAATGAATCGAAATTACAATGCCTGATTGGGCGTAAACTCAGATCTGTACTAGATAAAAAGGTTCACAAACACTTCCTTCGAATTGCGATTATACATGTTTCAAAGTGTATGCACATTGCGCGAAATCTATACAACTGACTTGAAAGCAACTATAATTATGTTCTGAAAACATGCATTCTATATCTATTATAATTGATATATAGTAGTAGGTAGTCTGCAAACATGCACAGTATGGCTATATGATACATTGATAAATGATTAACGGTTTGTCAACTGTCGGTGAATTGGGCATGTCTCGAACAATGCACGCTCCGGTCAGCTCGCCCGCGGTCTGACCGAGGCCTGCACTGGTTGATTATGTGTATTTCTTTGACAATTGACAAATACCCATCTAATTAACAGTGCTGGTGCACCAACGCCAGACTATACACCCATGACATGGGTTTACACATGGTTGGGTTACTCCTTAATTCGAGATGACATTGTACACTAAATGCAAATATTCGTAAAGATACCTCGATATGAATCATTAATCTGGCAAACAATGTACTTCCTGATTAGCATGCGCATCCGCGCATTCTGACCCTGATTTACATTGGTTGTCAATACAACTGGCAATTATCAAGATATGTAATTAGCACGAACAGTCGGATATGAGAATTCGTGTACTGATGCTGATACCTCCAGCTTGTCGCGGATTAATGGGAGACAATGGCTACATCCTACCTATCATTTAAACATTTGAATTTTCTCTATATTCTATGATTCTATGCTACATCATGTCTCGCACTTCTCACAGTTTTAACAATGTTATCTCTTGCACTATTGTTTAAATTATTCCATGGTTTCACATGTATCTCAATCTGAGGAAATAAAGAGTATAATAATAATAATAATAATAAAAGGACCTTCCCAGCTAACAATTTTACGTTGTCGGAACGTTGTTATAACGTTTCCCGAAAGTTGTAATAACGTTGTCAT
>JBEVXV010000846.1:0-6093 GCA_040505915.1 Sedimenticola sp.
GCACAGGGAGCCGACACGAATAAACTAGACCTATCGCATCCCTGTTTTTTTCCTTCGCTTAAAACATTCTACAAGTTGGAGATAGTTTCAGCAATTGATGTAGAACGTTGTCGAAACGTATAAAATAAATGGGAATGGAATTCCATGTTTGCTCCACATGTTTCGTCAAAGTTGACTACATACACATAGATAGATAGATAGATAGATAGATTCTTTTAATCCTCCATAGACATGGAGAGTACAGTACATGATAGAACAACAATACACAGGTATATATAACATATTTACAATACATGTATATATTGACATGTAATGACCATGTACTGTTGCACTGTTGTTGGGATTCAGTACAGGGGCGTTACATAAACAATATAAGAGAAAATGACGAAAACATACGTATTCACAAATCATTGCTCATTAGGTTCATATCGGTTAATTCATCATTGTGTACCCGTGTCTCTCCTGACCACATGTAGATCAATGCAGCCTGAGGCATAGCTAGGCTGCAGTACAGTACATATGGGCAGTTATAGTTTGCTGTGAGAGTTTATGAAACCACACCGTTCAATGCACATGCGCCGATGCCTAGAGCGAAAACGAAAATCTAGGCAGGGGCATACACTAAACTATGCAGCAATGATGAACCGACCGAGATGAAACCTGTGAGACTTATATCTAATTAACATCATACCGAGGTAAGCCGATTGCCGAGTTTCCTTACGATTAACAAGTATGCCAATTAGCGTTATAATATCCTACAATGTAGCTAGTTGTATTCATATGTGTACCAATGGACAAAATATTTACAATACATGTATATATTGACATGTAATGACCATGTACTGTTGCACTGTTGTTGGGATTCAGTACAGGGGCGTTACATAAACAATATAAGAGAAAATGACGAAAACATACGTATTCACAAATCATTGCTCATTAGGTTCATATCGGTTAATTCATCATTGTGTACCCGTGTCTCTCCTGACCACATGTAGATCAATGCAGCCTGAGGCATAGCTAGGCTGCAGTACAGTACATATGGGCAGTTATAGTTTGCTGTGAGAGTTTATGAAACCACACCGTTCAATGCACATGCGCCGATGCCTAGAGCGAAAACGAAAATCTAGGCAGGGGCATACACTAAACTATGCAGCAATGATGAACCGACCGAGATGAAACCTGTGAGACTTATATCTAATTAACATCATACCGAGGTAAGCCGATTGCCGAGTTTCCTTACGATTAACAAGTATGCCAATTAGCGTTATAATATCCTACAATGTAGCTAGTTGTATTCATATGTGTACCAATGGACAAAGTTGAATGCATATATTCACTAACTGAAAGATGGGATGGAGAACAGAAGTTTTAAACTATGAAGATACCAAATACCAATGTCTTTCAGCAAGTTTAGTGAAGATACATCAATATGTAGAATGTGTGAAGCACTGCATAACACATGTATTTGTTGTTCAATATGTAATGAGGTGAATTGGTCGAACACATGCATTCCACATATTTGAATAATCTTTTTCCACAAAATCTGTCGCAAGTGTTCAGAATACATACAGTAATACATACAGTGAATTATCATGTTGTTAGTGAAGAATCCACATTTGTCACAATGACGAGACCACGTGTCCGAATACATTTTCGCAATTAGGTACACTGCAGATTTGCAACGTAACGCTACGTGTGAGTTTATAACTGACTCTGTCCATAAAGCACAGGGAGACAGCGACTGATGAATTTCCTTGAAACGTACCAAGTCAATATCAGCATCAGTGCGAGTATGCCAGAGTGTAGTTTCATGATCCTGGATCTTATTATTCACTGTATATTTCCACACGTGTTTCACTGGGAATAAACCACTTTCAATAAAGTTTTCAAGGAAATCACGAAGCCCGTATTTCAACAGAATCCGATATATGTCCGGAATAAAACCACTCGCGGATGCTGGGTTCTGATTGTAAGCTGTAAGTCGATTCACGAATATTTGTTTCGCAACACGATATGTTGGCAGAGCGATGAGTTGGCTTAGAAATCTTAATTTACAGCGGTCGATTTCTGCTTCCACGGACACTGACCCTATCAACCCCATTGCAATGTCACTACGCGTTCTCTTTGGGAGACCCTGCATGTATTTGATGCACTGGCGATGGGCACGCTCTAAGGTTGAGATATCCGCTGGTATGATGTTATTCCATAACTCACAGCCATATAACGCCCTGGGGAGTACTATACGTTCGTAAATTTTCTTGGATGTTAGTGGATGAAGCCCTTTATTATGAATTCCACTGTTAATAATACTCATGAATGTTCCACGAATTTTCGTTGACGCGTCTAAAACATTTTGCTTGGAGTCTAGATATTTATTACATATGATGCCTAGATGAGTGTAATTTACACATTCTTCAACAACCTCATTTCCAAGGCGCCACATCCGATTCCTGGTAGTATAGTTATTCTTCGATTCATGAAACACAATGACATTACATTTGCTGCAATTATATTTATAGCGCCACTTACATGAGTATTCATTACAAATGTTCATCATAGTCTGTAATCCGTTTTTGGAATATGACACTAGAACCATGTCGTCTGCAACGGTTGGAGAGCTACAGTTAGTGTCATAAAATGTCATGCCACAATTACAGTGTTCGAGTTCTCGCAGAAGTGCGTCTATATACACAAGATAGAAAAACGGAGAAATTATACCGCCTTGTCTCGTACCCTGCAGTACCTTAAATGTTTTCGAGTTGAAATGTTTGTATCTAACACTGCCGGTCATGCCGTCATACATATTCATTATTGCATTAAGTTCCGGTTCACTGATCCCCAATTCATTCAACTTGAAGAAAAGTCCGTCATGCCAAACTTTATCGAATGCCTTCTGAGAGTCTAAAAAACACACATACAGCTTGCTGCCTTGTTCCTTGGAATACGAAATACATTCCCGAAGTAAGAATGAAGTCATTATACAACTGAGTCCTTTCTGGAAACCACCTTGTAAAGCTGAAATTTGGTCAGACCGCTCCTTATAAATTCGCAGGTAAATTAATCGTTCATATAATTTCAACAAACAAGAACTTAGGGTGATGCCTCTGTAATTATTCGGATCGTCCTTACGCTTTCTACCACCTTTATGTAGCGTTATTACAATTCCGTGTTTCATATTCGGAGGTGTATATGAGTATTTGAGCATAGCTGAGAAGAAACGTGCCAATATGCCAGTCAGATATTCCCCACCGTGAATTATATGTTCATACACAATCATGTCACCACCTCCGGATTTCTTTCGCTGGCACAATTTCACTGCTGCATGTACCTCATCAGGAGTGATGTCACAGTGAGTCACAGACGAGTTATCACGTTGGTTGGTTTTATACTGATGGATTGCATCTTCAACCAATAGTTTGTGCGCGCTGTCGTAGTTGATGTCAACGTGTGGCCTATATAGCTCTTCGAAATATTCGCCCCAGTGGTTCGCTATGGATTCCGCGTCTCTGCACGTTGCACCATCAAACTTGATTTCGCTTCCAGCAGATGTACACCCACGTTTCCGTCGGCTGTTAAAAAGTGTCCAAAAATGTCGAGAGTCGAATTCTGCAGCCGTATCTATTTCAGTAAGTAAATCCTGTTCATAAATTTCAACACAGTTTCTGTGACACACTCTAAATTCGCGTTTTGCCACTTTGTAATTTCTACACGATATGTTATCGGACTCTCTAGGTCTACCCTCACTAATCCAGACCCGACGAAAATTCTTCATTGTGCGATGTAGTTTCGATAAATCATCGTTCCAGTAGGGTTTCAAAAACGCCTTAAATTTAGACTTTGGGAGAGTAGCTTCACTGCAGGCGCACATGCACTGGACTAAACATGCATACGTCGCGTCAATGGCATCTGTACTATCACATTCTTGAAGATTGGTGAGACTTTCCGACAACAACACTTTCAGAACCTCACTATATTGCGAAAGTTGATCAGCGGATGCCTTTTTCCAGTTAATCTTGATTGCACTCGTATTGTCAGTGTTTGTAGTAGCGGCATCCTGTTCATTTGGACTAATCATGTCGCATACCACGGGTCTATGACGCGAAACATTCATAGCGCTATCATCGAGGACTTCACAGTACACTACTCTGTCGAGACACTCGGCACACACTAATATGTGATCTATTAATGATTCACTACTCTCGTCATATGAAACAAATGTGGATCCCGCACCAACACACATGTCTAATGTATTAATGGCTACAAGATTATTTTCGTCAATAAATCTCAAAAGGTCCCTGCCTCGGTTATCAAGACATTTCGTGAGCATTGGACCATTTATGTGAGCATTGTAATCCCCCATCATGACAACAACACCCTTGTCCTTATAAATACACAACAATTCATGCAAACTAGCTAAGTATTCACGAAATTCATGAATTGGGTGGTTACTGCAAGGGAGATAAACCTGGAATATGTACATATATACATGTTTGGATATTTCATACTGAATACCAATAATTCTGTCATCATCAATATCAATTGGTGTTATATGTTGATCAATGCATCGTTTCCACATCAAGCCGACACCACCTTTACCTATACGTCTAGTGCCTGGAATAGCTAAGTCAGCATCGGCCTTTGCATACGATACATAATTACTGTTGATATGATCCATAAAGTGAATGTTGTAATCAAACAGCCAATGTTCCGAAATACCGCACACATCAACAGACTCGTGAGACAATACATCACACAAGTAGGAACTACTGGACATGATACCTGTGGCATTCCAAGTCATTAACCTACTACCCCGGGTCACAGGTGGATGTCGCGTATTCGTATTAGCCATTAATAACAGTGAGAGAACGTGGGGCTAATCAACACTATTACTAGTGTTTAGCTCTTCGTACATGTTGTATGACCCATAGTTATGTGCGACACTGTGCTGATTCTCAGTATCGTTAGGAGGGTTATTACGTCGATTGTACCTGCTTGATTCACGCATACCACGCGACAACCAAGGCCGACACACTATTTTTCTTGGCCAAAACTGAGGGGTATCTAACAAATGCGCGGACTCATCATCTTCGACGTTTAGTCTTATCACAACACCATACCGCTGGCGCATGGGGAAAATACGCACCATGGTCGGCGTAGGGCCACGTTTCTGGACATATCTATAAATGACGTCCTCGGTTATACCAGGTTTAAAGCCTCCGATATAAAACCGTTTGGGTTTCTTACGAACATACGCGAGTAAGTCATTATCATCATAAACCTCTCCGTGCGAGGGCTGCTCGTCTATGTAACCGACATGCTGTGTATGTTTACCCCTGGGCATGCTCGGTGGTCGATCACTGTGACCTACATTCCGCCTTGCTTGCCCAGTGTAGCTTGGACCGGACCTATTTGACATCATAACCGGGATGTTATTACATGATATAGGCACCGTTGGATTAACAGCATGTTTGTCTCTATCGGATCCGTTACTAACATTCCTTCGTGAATGTTCCGATGTAACGGTCTGTATTGGCATACCCGTGACTTGTTTCGCGACGTGTTTTGTGTTGCTAGGTGGGGGGTCTCGGGAAGCTGTACCATGTGTGTCGGCCAACTGACGTGTGGGTTCCGTGAATGTTTTCAATGCACCACTATATCTAGAGAGTGAACGAGTCTCAGTTATGGTAGTAGTATCGGAACCCGACGTGGACAATGAAGATGTGTTTGTCGCTACGCCATCAACTACATGCGGAGGCACATGTGATGATTGCGCACCATACACACCGTCATTTCCCATGTCATGGTTAGCCGGTACCGCATTGCATGCTGAAGTTGATACATCCATTGTTTGAAACGCCAACGCATAACTATTCGCTGGTGCGATAGTACATGGATTATCAATAGTGGCTCCCGGAGTATGACCAGAGTCCGGCACGTAGCAGTCACCGCCAAAGTTACCGGGGGTTGGGTACGGAACTGCAATATACTGGGGTGATGACTGCGTGGAGTCCGGTGGACTAGTCATGTCGGGGGCCTCTATGGACATTCCATCATCATGGTATATGTGTACACCCTTTTGTGGTGTCTGAATAC
>JBEVXV010000847.1:0-4610 GCA_040505915.1 Sedimenticola sp.
TATATGTATGTATATTATAAAATCAAATTCATTTACGGCGAAATTGTTAAAAGTTTCATTTATGTCATAAACTTATACAGATGGGGATATGCTTTGAAACTTTCCCGAATTTCGCCGTAAATCAATTCTAACAAATGCTATATTATCCGTATATGATGTCTAAACTGGTATTGATTTAGAAAACAAGCTATGACATTTGTAAATGATGTCGAAATTGACGAAAATTTCAGAGCAAATGCGGAATAATAATCCGCATTTTCTCTGAAATTCTCGCCAACTTTCGACATCATTTACAGAAGTTGTAGCTTGTTTTCTAAATCAATTACGGCAACACACGCGACGCGTACAGGCGAAATTCGTAGAGCGTGGCTCATATATACTTGTAGAAATTAGATAACAACCTTTGAGCGGAAATGGGAAAACAGTTCTGCGGATTTACATTAACTGTTTTCCCATATTTTTTACAGACTCCAGGCTGCCCTAGGGTCAAGGAGAAAAAATCACATAGCCAATGCTGCCAAATCAGAGCGGAAGTTACTTGAAACATACAAGGTGCAGCCCACACAAACATATGTGCACACTGGCTCCGTTGATGTCGTCTCCGACGACATCCTAAAAACGTACCACCCCGCTATGCGAAATGCAAATATGCCACTTGCGACATTCGGAGACGGTAACTGTTTATACCGTGCAGTGTCAACAGTGTTATCAGGAAATCAGAATCAGCATTATTTATTACGACTACTTACCGCGTTAGAGATAATTGAAAACAAAGACACCTACAAATCAGACTTCCTACAAGACACGCGTATTATGTGCAGCGATTACGACAAATTATTAAACGAGTCTGTAACAGTAGGCGAATTCAGTGAAATGGGGCACGTGTATGCATTAAGCACCGCGATTAATCAACCAATTAGGTCTTACTATCCGCCACAACCATCACCCGAATTCTCATCAGAGCCACTCACGCGAAGAGTCGTTGGCCGAACAGTCAAAGACTATGCCCCACAAATCACTATAATGTGGACAATGATAAATCCGCCAAAAGACTTGTTCGATCCCAACCACTTTGTGCCGTTGATACCTCGCAACACATCAGCTGTCTCAAAGCAACCAACACCAATCGAGGTGGAAGAGTCGGATGATGATTCTACCGCCTCAACAGACATATACGTTCATTCAGACACTTCATTTCAAGAAGTGTCCATCACATCAGATGGCAACATGACGGATCATGATTGTAGTATTAACGATATTCACATTCCAGGATTTTCCGTTAAGAAAGTTGACGTCATAGAAACAACGATTCCGACATTCGCACTAAAAAATGAACAGGCTTCACCTGCAAAATCAAAGATAGAACCAAATGAAATGACTGAGCAAAGTGAATTTCGTGGATCCTTAGACTCAGGGTTTCTAGACACCAGTAACGCGGTCCATTTGTTGACAACAAAACAGTCCGGCCTTGGTAAAATTCCACAAGGTGTGAAAGAAAATTGTTACTTAGTTATCAATAATGACAAAAACGCAGAAAAACGTTCCCATAGTAAGAAAAGTTCATTCTCAGACGACTGTGGGGCGTGGGACACAACAAAAGGCACCTCGCCAAAAACGCTTTACTTGAAAAACAGTCGTGGTGACCTATCCCTGATATTCATCAAACAGGGAAAATACTGTACAAAGAGACGCATTCAAGGGACAACGGTGTATGTGCCTATGGATCCACAGCCTATGCAGACACAAATTGTGGTAGTCCATAGGTACTATACATCGTTGAAACTCGATTCAACTTACAAGAAGAAGGTAACATGGTTGGGGGATGGAGATAGCAATTTAGCAATAGTGGAGTATGTCGGCAAATTCCCTGGTCTAGGACCGCATGGCAATTCTCGACAACCTGAGGACGAGTACTTACGGACACCTGATTATGTAATGGACGAAATGACTGACATGCTACAGAGTAATAAACCCAAGCAGGTGTATAACAAATTATTGCACAAGTACGACGTAATAACACGACCTACAGGACTGGCACAAATTCATGACAAGAAAAAATACATATCAGCAACAAACAGAAATCACACTCATGCAATCAACAACATCGCCGATCAGATTATGGTTCTTGATAATAAGGTCACACAAAATCACCACTTCGTTAGGTCAATTGTTAGAACAAACGCGAAAACACCATTCATTATACTGTACACGGACGACCAACTTCGCGACATACGCAATTTTTGTGGATATGGAAGCTCAGTGCTAGGTGTTGACAAGACATTCAACCTATGCGACATGCACGTGACCGTTACCTGCTTCAAGCAGTTATCGGTCGTACGACCAAAGCCACCACGCGCACCACCAATATTCATCGGGCCAATATTCATACACGACAACAGTGACTTCGAATCATACTGCACCTTCTTTCACCACCTTAAGATGAAACTAGTAGACGCACCTCTTGAGCGATTTGTAATAGGCAGTGACGACGAACGAGCCCTTGTACGAGCGATAGTGACGGCATTTCCTGAATCAACACATGTACTCTGCACTAGGCACCTCCGACAGAACACAAAGCAGAAACTCACAGACGACGCAGTGACAATGAAGCAAAGACATGACCTACTGGAAAAGATATACGGGGACGGCGGAATCCTCGACGCACACGACCCGGTATGTTTCGACGAAAAATGTGACGCCCTCGAACGACAGTGTAGTGACATTTCACCGACATTCCTCCGTTATTTCCAGACCCGACTTCGACCAATCTTGAAAACCAAAGTTAGCGAACCCGCCCAACTCGACATGATTGAGACGCACTGGACAAACAACAACAGCGAATCCATCAATCACATCCTGAAACAGACAATCGACTGGAAGTCAAGACCACTGACGGACCTAGTTGACAAGCTACAGGAACTAGTGGACGGACAGTACACTGACTTGAGTGGCGCCCTGATAGGGCAGGGAGAATACAGACTGGCTGACACGCACATGCAATTTAAGGTTACGAAGACAGACTGGTTAAAGATGACAGATCAACAACGCGATAAACTTATCAGCAGATTTCGAAGCTACACTATAAAGGTCCCAGGATTTGTCACATCAACTGACGGACACTCGACAGTAGTTGCTCCACGAACACACGGACGAAAACCTGGACAACGTATGCGAAAAGTTAATGTTAGGACGACAACAGTAAAGCGTAGGAAAATTGACGATTGATTTTGTATGGTAGTCAATACAGGTTGTCGAGAATTGCTGAAATGAATGGAAAATAAATGTATCTATATATAACACATACGCCGCGAATCCATTGTTGGAATAATGGTAATGTGTTTTTATATATATATATTTATTTTCAAGTTCATTCTGTAAATATGTATATTATTACCGTGGATGGAAAGTAAATATATCTATGTACAATACATACGCCGCGAATCCATTGTTGGAATAATGGTAATGTGTTGTATATAGATCTATTTATTTATTGGCTAACACGGGAGAACACATTCATTGCAGTGTCTGCATGTATACGCTATACTAACATTGAAAAGAACATAGACAACCACATTCACGTGTCTTTCTTTGTAAATAGGCTATGTATATATGTTGTTTACGTGTTGCTTTGCTGATCATGCATCCATCGATGAAACAATTATTTTAATAATTAATTCAGTAAGCATTAAAACACGTTCACTATGTTACTTCGTCCAGTCTATTTTCTAAATCCTTCCACATACATGTTTAAGATACGCAGATTTGGTAGTCCCGGTGTTAATATCATTATCAGATATAATTAAAACGCCACCCATCGTTAGAAAAGTTTCAATATATATACATGAGATAATTAGGCTTATCACATTTTAGATTTTCTCCGAAACTAATTTGTTAAAAATGGTATATTGTCTACATATGTGTCCGAAAGTTGCATCAACTTTCGGAGAAAATGCGAATTAAATCCCGCTGTTGCTCTGAATGTTTCATCAACTTTCGGTATCGTGTAAAGAAGATATGCCATATTTTTGATACCATCTTCGAGGAAAATCGCATATGTGATAAGGCTGATTATCGCATGGACTGGCTCATCTGTGCTAAAGTGACAATTTACCAAACACCGGAAAACATATTTCCATTGGCATCTGATAAACGACGAATGAAACATGTGGTGTTGGGAGAACTATCTTCAGACTGGATGCCGTGCCGGACACATCTACGATCTGTAACCTGAAACAAGAAAAGAAACACGTAGAGGTAAGAACATTGTATAGTATATTTACTTGTAATAATGGACTGGCATATATACGCAGTATGTATAGCGACATTGATAGTCCTAAGAAACACCGGAAAACATATTCACAACTAATTTCAGTGTCTATATCAACCACATCAGCTTTTAACAAACACCGAAAACCACATACCCGTATCTGGTTGGCATGTATACGCAACTACACGTATATATATATCGACATTGATAGTCCTAAGATACACCGGAAAACACATTCACAACTAATTTCATTGTCTAGATCAATCAAATCAGCTGTTAACAAACACCGAAAACCACATACCCGTATCTGGTTGGCATATATACGCAGTATATATCGACATTG
>JBEVXV010000848.1:0-7115 GCA_040505915.1 Sedimenticola sp.
AGGGGGATGAGGTTAGGTGCTGACGATCTGAAGTCCGGGTGGGTCTGTTTTAGTGAGCGAAGGTGGGGCAATTCTTGTGAGCGTCAAGGCTCAAATGACAGAAAAAAATTGACTCAAAATGGACTTCCCTCACTACGGTGCCTATTCGCGTACAGGCTCCTGGGGTGAAGGCTAGATTTTTTTTTATCGGTGTCAAAGATCATGCAGGGGAGCCTCTGAGTAAGGCATGACATATTGTCTTGTTTTTCAGGGGGCGTTGTATCGGCGTTAAAAATCGTGCTGATAGGCGGCTATCAGTGGTGATCCTTGGTTTAACCTATAATCCGCAGCTGTACGGGATGAAATATGCGATTGCGGTGGTACAGAGCTGAACCACACCTGTGTGAAATTGTCACAGACAGTAGGGTTTAGGCGAATATATCATCCCCCACGACTACAGGCTCTGTGCCGGGTTATCTAAGGCTATTTTTACTCTGCTGAAGGAGCGTGTGATGAAAAAGAATGTTGGTAGTGTTGATCGCGTTATTCGTGTCATTGTCGGTTTGGTATTGCTCGGCTGGGGGGCGGCAACGGCTAATCTTTGGGGGGCTGTTGGTATCATTCCACTGTTTACTGCGGCTATCGGCTGGTGTCCCGCCTATCTGCCCTTCGGTATTAAAACCTGTAAGACGGAGTGAGCGTTTTTAGGTGAATACCTGAAAAAGCTTGCTGGAGTGGTCGTGCTTTGAGCAGATACGGCACTTTTGCTTGTCTATATCATCCTTATTCACTGGCAAGTGAAAGGTGACTCCGCAAGATTTGCAGCGCTGAGTTGACAGTACGAGACGGTGTTGCTCCTGGGTGCGCCACTGGTGTATAGAGAGTGCCCTGGAGTCACAAAGGTCGCTGCAGATATTGCATCCGCTACAGTTCTCAGGTTCTATTAAGTAACTGGTTGCCTCCTCAGTATCATCCATAGTGATAGCATGGTGGGGGCAGAGCCTGACACAGAGATCGCAGCCATTGCATAGATCCAGGTCTATCTCAGGTAGATAGGGCCAAAGAGTATCTGTGGGTGATTTTGCAAAGAGTTGGCCAGGTGGTGAGAAATCAGTTGCCGTAGTGAATAGAAAATGACTGTTCTTTACGCCTGATTCAAGCCCAGAAGTGAATAGGCTGCCAAGAAATGAGCGCCGGTTTAACTGTTCACCCTGAGCCTGTTGGCCAAATTGACTGTTTTGCAACAGCCAGTCATTTGTTGAGACAAGCTGCAACTTGATCACGTTAAGTCCCTGAACCTCTAGGGCCTTATTTACTAACTTTAATCGCTCTTCGATGCGTACAGCAGATCCACGCTCACACTGATCACAATTACCGGTGGTAGCCGTAATCTCCTGAACCCCTGCGCTGTGCAGCCCTAGTATCTCCTGTATACCTATAGCATGAATACACGGCAGGCGTTTGCCCGTCGCATCAATTTCGATACGCTCACAAGCAAAAAGAAGTATAGGGGTGTCACCGGACTGCTTAAGTTCCAGCTCTATGGGTTTATCAATAGCGCCTTGGCGACAGACAGGCACACATAGCCCACAGCCATCACATGTGGAAGTATCAAGCCCCAACGCATCGTCATCCAATATCCACGATTGTTTCGGGCAGACAGTAACACAGGCTCGACAGCTGGCGCCGTCCACTAAGCTGTGCACACAACGCTCTTCTACCACGTCAGGTTGACGATTCTCATCATGAACCTGTGTGATAAAAGAGCGCAGCATGTAGTTGGTTAAACGGAGTAGTACCTAAGTTATACCGTGGGACCTAGCCCAGGAACAAATGGCACCTCTTGAGGTTGCGATTCAACCTTTGGCTTCATTCGCTTCTCTATCTCTTCAGGGTCTGGTCGAGCCTCGTCTAAAATATCGACGATAGTATCCCTCAACTCTTCACAGTAGGCAGCAGTCAAAGAGGCGAGACCGGCGTAATAGGCGGTGTCACATCTTGTGGCTATCCGTTGGGCGAAGGAGGGAAGCCAGCGAAGAAGATGTTCATCGAGAAATTTAGCGCTCTCTCTGAGTGCATCCTCATTCTGGCCACCTTCGAGCAGATAAGCGATGAATTGCAATTCCAGTACAAGATGGTCATCAGGCATTTTACGCCAGTCGGCTGCCGTCAGACCATGCTGCTGATAAACATCCCGCACCTGAAACATCGGCTCCTGATGAGTAAGATTCTCCTCATCAAGCCAAACCGACTCTTCAGGTGAGACCTTAATAGCATAGTTGAGGTAGATACTGGCATAGTCAGCAGCAAGGTCATCCAAGGCGCTCTTGTCAGCTGGCTCAGGTATCGTTGTCAAGGCACGATCCATGAAATCAATCGCCCACAACCCCGGCTCTCCTCTCAGCAGTACGCCAAGGTTTTCAGGAAAGCCGGTGTCATGCAGTGCAGTTATTAAAGCCTGATCCGGCTCACTGCTGTGCAGTGCTGCCAACATTGTCAGGTCTTCTGCCGTAAATTGGCAGAATTGTGCCAGCGTTGGCTGGTCGGATGGGAGTTTTTTTGACATTACTTAATCTTTCCCTTGCTATGGGCAACAAAACCGATAGAGGGCTTTGTCAGCTCAATATTGGCCATGTTTTTCACCTGCTTTGAGACTACATCATGGGGACCAACGGCAACAGTATTCAGCTTGCCCTCCCAGATATCCTCCACCTTGCCTACATCTAGAACACGCATCATGCAAGCCATCACACAGTAAGGTTTACGGCCAGCTTCAATCTCATCGACACAGAGATTGCACTTTTTCATGACATTCGCAGTTACATCAAACTGCGGTGCTCCAAACGGACATGCTGCCTCACAACGTCTGCAACCAATACATAGGGTTGAGTCGATATCGACAATCCCGTTCTCTTTTCGCTTGAAAAGTGCACCAGTAGGGCAGGTTGGTAGACATGCAGGTTCGCTACAGTGGTTGCACGACATATTGACTTTATAGGCGTAGACATCCGGATAGGTGCCACCTTCAATATATTGTACCCGTCTGAAACGTGGCCCGGGGGCCAGCCCATTTTTGTCTTTACATGCTATTTCACAGGCTCTACAGCCGATACAGTCAACATTGTTATGCACAAAACCAAGCTGCAAGTCAGGCACTACCGGAGTATAGGTTGCCTTTTTACGACGCTTAATCGCCTGCTTGATCTTTTTCTTGTCCTTTACTTCTGACATGGTATCTCTCCTCCAGCTAAACGATTAAGAATCACGACGAAAAACATGCGCCCTGGATGTGGACAGTTTGTCCCAGCCGGGTTTATGTTCCAGATCGGTCTTCTTGATGTCGCAGAGGACCGTGTTGTAGGCAAATGCCCCCGCCGGACTGGGTGCATCCAGCGTCAGGAAGTCAGGGTTACCTGCTCGGTCAATTCCATTACTGTCGAGGTCCATCCAGGCACCCTCATGAATCACCAAAACACCAGGCATACAACGTTCGGTAGCGTAGACTGGGACAACTACCGTTCCACGCTCATTCCACACTTCGACAGTGTCACCATTTTTCAGTCCCAGACGTTTTGCATCGGAGGCATTGATAGTGACTTCCTGCTCGTAGGTTTCACGCAACCAGGAGCAGTTGTTGAAGATGGAGTGTGTGCGCCATCGAGGATGCGGTGTAATCAAATGGAATGGGAACTGCTTCGCTTTTGGATGGTTCAGAGATTCCCACGGTTCGATCCATTTGGGGATGGAAGGAATATATTCACCGTACTTTGTCTTGGTCCAGTCCTTAACTGTTGCAAGCTCTGTACAGAGAATTTCGATCCTGCCCGAGGGTGTCTGGAAGGGAATACCCAGCTCAATGTTGTCCTGGAACGCTACATGTGGGCGCGGTAGTATGAATTTGTAGACACCTCTTGCCTTAAACTCATTCCACGTCATATCAACATGCTGATGGTGCATCACCTTACCTTCCCACCACTCGCGGAGATAAGCTTCATCGACAGCATCATCGTTGTTCCAGTAGTCTCTGTTCGCCTTTGGATTATACAGGCGACCCTGTTGCTCACCACCAAGACGATAGGATAGTTCAGTGAAAATCTGGAAGTCAGTTTTACTCTCTCCCATCGGCTGGATCACCTTAGGACGGTGAATGTAGTAGTGACCTTTATACCAGGGGAGGGCGGTGTCGTGACGTTCGAAGTGGGTTGCCACCGGCAGTAGCACATCTGCGTAGATACCTGAGGGTGTGATGGTGGAGTCCATACACACGACCAGTTCAAGCTTATTGATCGCCTCAATATCTTTGTTGATGTTGGTCAGCTGGTTGAACCAGTCAGATCCTTGCCAGAAGATACCCTTGATATTGGGAATCTGGCCATCGGTGTTGTCCTCTCTGGGCCACAGGCCGATCTCTTCACGTTTTACGTTGGGATAGTTGATTACACAGTGTGCCCAGCGATCTGACTTGATTGCCTGGAACCAGACATTTGCATATTGATCGTACGGATAGGCTACCGCTTCTGTATGGAAGCCTTTGCCGACGCCCTCTGCACAGCCACCAAGTTTACCAATATTGCCGGTCATTGCCTGCAACGCTGCTGCCATCCGGTTGTACTGCTCACCGTAGGCGTTACGACCAGGGCCCCATGATGCCTTCAATGCAGCTGGTTTTGTCGTTGCATACATGTGCGCCAGCTTAATGATGTCCTTGGCTGGTACACCGCAGATATCAGCAGCCCACTCAGGTGTTTTAGGCTCATCATCGTAGGTTCCAAGGATGTAATCTTTGAAATTCTCCTTGTCCTGTGCCCAGCCGGGCATAGTGCCCTTATCCATGCCCTGACAGAAGCTATTGATAAAGCGTTGATCCTGCAGGTTGTTGCTGAAGATGTAGTGTGCCATACCCGCCATCATTGCAGCGTCAGTATTGGGGCGGATGGGTATCCACCATGCATCATAGACAGCTGCTGAATCAGTGTACTGAGGATCAATAACAACAAATTTACAGCCACGTTGCTTTGCCATGCGCATATACATTACTGTATTACCGCCATGGAAAGTGTAGGCAGGGTTCCATCCCCACATGATCATCAGCTTTGACTCGGCAAAGGTGTCATCTTCGTTACCATCTTCAATGGTACCGTAGGTCCAACGTGAGCTGGTGGTTGTACCTTGATATGAAGGCACTGACCATGAGTTGGTGCGACAGCCAAAGATACCGAGGAAACGACCCAGTAGTCCCTCAATCTGATCTGATTTGTGCAGTACTCCATAAGAAGCACCGGCATAGCTTTGATCAAGCAGAGCGGTTGGTCCGTAGGTATTTTTGATGCGGTGCATCTCTGTTGCAACGTGGTTTAGTGCCTCATCCCAACTGACCCGTTTGAACTTGCCTTCTCCCCGTTTGCCAACTCGCATCATTGGGTGGAGCAGACGTTCAGCAGAGTAGAGCCGCTGGCGATAAGAGCGGCCACGGAGACAGGCTCTCAACTGTGGTTCGAGATTGGTATCTTTACCAAAACCTCCACCACGTTGGTAGCTGCCATCGTCAGAAGAGAGCCTGACAACAACATCTCCCTTCTTATGTGCAACCAGCATGTGACGTGAACCGCAGTTATGGGCACAGCTGGTTACCACGGTCTCTAACTCGTTATCCCTTGGGTAGGGTTCGTAGGCAAAGGCCTGGGCCTCTTTTGCTGTTTTCAGCTCAACAAGGCCACCGGCTGCCAGAGCGGCACTACCGGCCGCACTGGTTTTCAGGAATGAGCGTCGAGATAGGTTCAGACGCTCAAGTAGGTGCTTTTTGTTCTCTTTCTTACTCATAATGGATGCTCTCCGGCAATCAACGCTATTTGCCACTACTGGCGTCGGTAGTCTTGAATCTTGCGTCAGACTGGGTCGGCCTATCTTTGGCCCACTCAGGCGTTGTGCTCGATATACCAGGCCATTCATTGCGTGGATAGGGGAATGCAATTCGATACCATTGGCGGCCGCCGTGACAACCGTAGCAGGTATCTGAACTCTTCTTACCCGCCTCCTCAATGGCATCTGCCTTAAGGAAGTTCACTTGGTGCCGGGTGGTTCGGATATTGGCGTGACACAGTAGACAGTTATTCTGGAATATTGTCCCTGATGTAGGCCATGCGGAAGGTAAGCCCATGATTTCGTATGGGTTTCTGCCGTGGCACATTAGGCAGACTTCTGGATTTACTGCCTTGCGCAGTGTGAAGTCTTTGTTGCTGTGATCGGGCGGTATAACGGCGCCCTCTCTTGGGTCGTTGCCTTGATGGCAGGTGTTACACTTTAAATCCATCAGCTCTTTTGCAAGAGGTGTAACCAGATGACGACGGTGGAATGTATCCTGTTCACCCTCGTAGGTATCAAGCGTTTGATACCACGCCATCACATCAGTCGCCTTAACACCGGCGGGTGATGCTTCCCTTACTTTACGTTCGATAATTTCCTGGTGACACTCCAGGCATTGTTCATTTGTAGCTTCATTAATAGCAGGTTTGAAGTGCATTGGATGCCAACGCGACTTCTCGTAATTTGTATCGGCTGCTAGAGCCGCTCCACTGTTGATAACTACTGCAATCAACAGTAAAAAGTATATAGATCCATGGTACTTCAGCTTCATTGTCCGCTCCCCGCGACACTTGACAGTGCGGTCAGAAAAAATGTGGCGCCTCCATGCGCCGAGAAATACGATTCAATCGAGCCCTCTGAGTTAATTAACTTGACCAATACCAGAGATTAATTAACCACAGCTGCTTGCAATAACACTACAGCAGAACGGCATTACCCTCAAGCCTATCTATATATACTACCAATAGATAGACTGAGGGTGATCTCTGACGATTACTCTTCATAAGAAGGGTAAAGAATCTGCAAATCTCCATCTTTTAAAATGGTTTAGCAAAACGCAGATCCTGTCATGTAATTTCCATATGGAAGTTACTCAGAGACTCTTTTGACGATTGATCTGATCCCTTATTTCCAGCCGGACATTCCGGACATTCCGCCCATTCCGCCCATGCCGGACATTCCACCCATGCCGGACATTCCGCCCATGCCGGACATTCCGCCCATGCCGGACATTCCGCCCATGCCGGACATTCCGCCCATGCCGGACATTCCGC
>JBEVXV010000849.1:0-2711 GCA_040505915.1 Sedimenticola sp.
CAATCAATCAAACTTTTATTTCCTCCATTTTGGAGAGCATAGAAACATATTTACAGAGGTATAACTAGTACTAATACATGTATAATAACAGCAACAAGTCTGATAAACAATACTAGAGTAACACTGGCAAAAAAGTTACTAACTATTCGATGATACAAACTATTGATCGTCACTATAATTGTGTAATGTATACCAGTTGCATTCATTTACAAACTGATATCTGTGTATGAGCCGAATTCTGACAAGATCCGCCTTACCGCAGCCACACGCACTGATAATATAACCCGGTACCAGCACAGTCTAATGACGAACATCGTTTTTATAACACTCTGTAACGAACTGTTAACGCGTCAACTAAGCCATGATGCATTGCCGGGGGATATTCAGACGAGGAGCTGTACTGTCTACGTCATAAGGACCCCTTGTCAGGATACGGCTCAAATGGTACACCGACACTGTTTAATTTACAGACTTAACCAATTCCATAGCGGCTGCCAATTATATGCAGAAACGCAACAGACAACTTCCAGAACAGCTCTTCCTTAGCCGGATCTATGTTGTTCAGCAAGTTGTCGCCTCCAAAGAGGACAGCAAGTTGTGTGTCTAAGTCCAGTGCAATAAACTGGTCAAGTAACTGGTCGCCGCACACTGTCCTAATCTGGCGCCAAAACTGAACTCTAAGAAGTTCTGATTCTGTACACTCGTACAACACATGCACTATAAACTGGTTGGTGCTGATGCTACATTTGCCACACACTACACGGTATGGCATGGAAAACAGTCTCCCAAGCATTTTCACTGCGACTCGGCACCGAGTTAACTGACTTCTGTTGGCGGAACTGAACATCCAGAATTTGCACGGTGAGTGTGTTGTTTGTATGCGGGCGAAATTGTTCAGGCCCGTGCCGGCAGAAATCTGAGACTGCCAGTTGCTTGCTTCACGTTCGTGTATTTTTGTTTGAATTTGTCGTTTCCATTCATATTTTGACACGAAAATGCCACTTTCTCTGTATGCTTGCAGCGCGTGTGTTAACGAATATTTTCTGAGCACACGATGTATATCCGGTATAAATCCTAGCGCTGCACTGGGATTACTATCATAGCTAGTCAGTCTGTTCAGGAAAAAGTGCTTAATTCGTGAATCAGTTGTAAGGTGGCCAATTTGTCCAAGAAATCTAAGCTTTATTGTGTCTATTTCAGATTCGATCGTGTTAACACCCAGCAAACTGAAAGCGACGGCTGTTTTGGTTCGTTCTGCGAGTCCTTGGATGTACTTGACGCAGAATCTGTGGGCGCGTTCAATGGTTTCAACATGTATTGCCGATAAATTATTCCATAATTCGCACCCATATAATGCTCCGGGCAGAACCACTGACTTATATATTTTCTTCGATGTTAAGGGATGCAGGCCGTGCTCGTGGACGCCGCTGTTCACTATGCCTAAGAACGAACCTTTCAGTTTTCTCACTGCTTCGTTAATATTTGTTTGTAGTGACATGTTAGTTCCTATTGAAATTCCTAAATGTGTGTACTCACGGGATTCATCAACGGCATCATCGCCGAGCTGCCATGTCCTGTTTCGGGTGAGGTAATCGTTTTCAGACTCGTTGAATACGATCACGGCACATTTTAAGGCGTTGTACTCGTATCTCCATTGTCGGGAATATTTGTAACAGATGTCCATTAGATTACTAAGTCCAGTTTTTGAGAATGAAATGAGGACCATATCATCAGCTACTGTAGGGCATGAAACACTCGCCTGGTAAATGACACAACCGTTGTTACTTTCTTCCAGGTCTTTTAGAAGGGAGTCAATATACAGGATATAGAAGAAAGGGGAGGTAACACCACCTTGTCTGGTCCCTTGTCTAATAGGAAATGTTTCCGATTTATGTCCCTTGTATAGCACATAGCTGTTCATATCCGTATACATGTTAATGAAGAGTTTTAATAACGTTGTGTGAATGCCAAAACGGTGAAGTTTAACAAATAGTCCAGGATGCCATACTTTGTCGAAGGCTTTTCGGACATCTAGGAAGCACGTGTAGAGTTTGCTGGATTGCTCTGCTGCATAGAAGACAGTCTCTCTAAGGAGGAATGATGTCATATTTACACCAATTCCTTTTTGGAAACCTCCTTGTAGGGCCGATATGTGTGTTGTGGCTTCACTGTCTATCCTGGTGTATAAAATCCGTTCCAGTAGTTTGAGTATAGTAGAGGTGAGAGTGATCGCGCGGTAACTGTCAGGGTCGTCCTTTCGTTTCTTTCCACCTTTATGCAGGGTCACGATTATTCCGCGTTTCATTTTAGTTGGAACATAAGACAAGTTCAGCATATTGTTATATAAGTCACATAGTAGATCAAGGGAAGTCGGACCACTGTACATCAAGTGTTCGTAGTTGATGGAATCATCATCGCACGCTTTCCCAGTGTTGCATGACTTTAGGGCATCTGTCACTTCTTCAGCCGTTATACGAGCCTGTGGAATTTCTGTATTTTGCATGTTTTTCAGATTATTAAATTCAGTAATTACGTCTTGGTCAGTAGTGGTTTCGCTGTTGTTACTACTACTACTACTACTACTACTACTACTACTACTGTCACTCGGAGTGTACACATTTTTGAAGTATGTCCCCCATCCGTTGACTATGGAAGCAGCATCACGAGCAGTTTCACCACTAAACTTTATTTCACTTCCTGCCTCCATTGCT
>JBEVXV010000849.1:2811-4183 GCA_040505915.1 Sedimenticola sp.
TTTGAAGTATGTCCCCCATCCGTTGACTATGGAAGCAGCATCACGAGCAGTTTCACCACTAAACTTTATTTCACTTCCTGCCTCCATTGCTGTTTTTCTGCGCCTTTTTATCAGTTTCCAGAATTGGTTCGAATCCATTTCTGCTGTTCTGTCAATTTCTTCATCTAATTGTTTACAGTACGACTCCGCGCAAAGCCTGTGGCAACGTCTGAATCTGCGTTTGGCATCCTTATATTCAGAATACGAAATGTGTTCACTACCCCGCGGCCTTCCACATGCCGCCCAGACGCGTCGCCTAGTTTTCATATTGCGATGAAGATCGGTAAGTTCGGCGTTCCAGTAAGGTTTCAAAAAGCTTCTAAACTTTGATTTCGGAATACAATCGTCACTACACTTACACATACTGGTTACAAAATTATCATACATAATATCCAAATCTGTAGTACACTGTGGTGGTAAGTTGAGCTCAGAGGTTACGGATTGCAGGCTGCTAGATATTTCACTTTGATAATTGGCGATATGTTCTTTCTGCGCCTTTTTCCAATTAATCCGTGGTACAGAATCATCTCGAGGAATATGTTCACCAGTAGAATCGAGTTGTTTAAGCGTACACACTATAGGTCTATGTCGAGATACGTTTAACACGCTGTCATCCAAGACTTCACACTTCGAAATTGTATCAACTATATCACGTGCCATGACTATGTGATCAATTAGAGACTCGTGCCTACCGTCGTATGTGACAAATGTAGAATCAGCACCAACACACGAGTCTAACGTGTTTATTGACACTAGGTTATTGATGTTAAGGAAGTTTGTGAGCTCCAGACCCCTAGCGTCTAAGTCTTTAACAAAGTGCCGTCCATGCAGGTGGGCATTGAAATCACCTATGAATAACACTAACCCCTGGTCTTTGTATGTGTGAAATAGAACAAATAATTTGTCGATATACTCACGAAATACATTGATTGAGTGGTTACTACAAGGTATGTACACTTGAAAAATATAGACATATACACCTCTGAGTGCCTCAAAACGTATGCCAATGATTTTATCATCATCGATCGGGACTGGAGTTACCTGGGCGTCTAGTCTAACATTCCAAAAGAATGCTACGCCTCCTTTGCCGACGCGCCTGTTGCCTGGCAAACCCAGATCACCATCAGCTTTGGCATAACTTCTGTAGCTGCTGTGTATGCAGTCAAGAAAATGTAAGTTGTGGTTGTACAACCAATGTTCAGAAATTCCACAGATATCTATGGACTCATTTTGCCATACATCGCACAAATATGAACAGCTGGACATAATTCCAGTTGCATTCCACGTCATAATTTTGGTACATGTATATGGGTGTATCTCCATGGGTGATTTG
>JBEVXV010000850.1:0-7896 GCA_040505915.1 Sedimenticola sp.
CTATAGCGATGGTCTAGCACCATAAGGTCGTACGTAACTTCTATGCTTTTGCTTAGCAGTTACGGCCACAGGCGACCGTTTCGGGTGTTAAATATAAAAAAAAACAAAAAAAAACCTATGATATGTTGTTATAACAACATATCATAGGGTTTTTTTTTTTTATTTAACACCCGAAACGGTCGCCTGTGATTTATGTATATACATGTGTAGTAAACCTTAGTGTGCCTAAAAACAAATGTCTGGCTTTCAATATTGTCTTTAGACTTATAAACCCGGTTTGGTAGCAAAGTAGAATTGTATCAAACAAAATAATACATGTATTTAAAACCAGCAGACGACTTTTAGCTTCCCATTTTGTATATATTGGACCAAGGTAAAACTGTTTTTTTTTATCCATCTCGTATTCAGACTCATTGATTTGGCTGATCAGAATGCTCGAGTGCGAGACTTGACTAAACTTTTATAACCTCAGCCTCAAGTGTGTAGACATAAACATTGTCAACAGTAGCTGTGAATGAAACTGATAACATTCAATGTGTACGCGATGTTGAAAATTGGCATTCATTATCGTTGACTCTAAAAACTGAACAAGTTGCAAGGTTGTAATACAAAAACCCATCAATAAATGAGGCGTGGCACGAGATATTGTACCTTAGCACATTTGGAAATTTTGCCGTAAATGGTTTTGAAAGTACATAATTTCTGTAAATGATGGAAATTTATGAAATTGACGAATTAAATTCTGCATTTTCTGTGAAATTTTCGTCAAATTCTGATGTCATTTGATAAAAACATGATTATATATCGAAATCGTGTACGGCAAAAAATTGACATTCATGTCATGGCGCATCTCACATGTGTAAAGCTGTGAGTATATGTGTTCAATATACCGGTATGTGTAAAGATGTCGGTGTGAGTTCATTCACTAGATGTGAGCAGTAATTGTGTTAAGCCTATGTACATACTAATAATGTAAATAATGTTAATGTATATAAATTATGTGAGCCTGCCGACATCGGTAATGCTGTGCATTATATTTTTGAACACAATTATGTTAAGTTTTTCAACACTACTTATTAGATTATGTTCAGTAATTCACATTTCCATGCTATTTGTGTGTGTGACTTTGGTCCAACTTGGTTGAAAGTTATTCATCCGTAGTTAAACGTACTAAAACGTAGTTATCCGTACTGAAACGTACCTATCCGTAGAGTGACATGACATTTTTTAAAGATTGACGACAGGATTTTAACTTGAAACCTTGAAAAAATGTAAGTCAAATTTAATTACTTCAAACTGGAGGATGGCTTGAATAAAGATGTTTGACACATTGGTTTCGTTTGATTTTGCCTTCTTTTGCATATTTTTATATTGGTGAGACTGTAATTTCTATCCTGATTCCGTTCATCAGGATAGCTTTCCCGCCAAAAATATTATTGTAAATTTCACATTCAGACTCGTACATTCTGGTTTCTAAGTGTTCAAATATACGAAACAATATTGTAAAGTTGGCTACATTATAATACTACTATAGTTTGCAAGATACTTTTTTTAATATAAATAATGTTAAAAAGAATATTTTACTAGCCACAACTGCGACTTCAATTTCATGTAGGGAAATAGCTAACTTTAATACACTAAATACACAGATAGGTATGAAAGAAAATCGCCATTATGCACATCATTAGACAAGTTTGTAAGAAATATTATTTTTTGCCCCAAAAATCCATTTAAATCATGTCGTCAACCTTTAAGTCATGATGTACAGTTTTACCTTCCATTAGATGAAGTCTGTGCCAACGTGGGATGTTGCCATACCATGATGGGTTTACCCCTTTCAACCCTAGCGGCCTCCTTTGAGGCCTGTGTTTGCAAACAGTGTAGATCCAGATGAGCCGGCTCAAACGAGCCGTCTCATCAGGATCTGCACTATTTGCAAGTATTCTTCCATATTTAAGAAAGCAAAACCACCCACTGTTTGAATGGACTGGTCTGAATTTGATTTTATGGTATTAAACTGATTGGTCTGAATTTGAGATTCCATGTCGGATATATAGGGATGAAAGGGTTAACCCTTTGAACCCTAGCGGCCGCTTTAGAGGCCAGGGTTTGCAAACAGTGTAGATCCAGATGAGCCGGCTCAAACGAGCTGTCTCATCAGGATCTGCACTATTTGCAACTATTCTTCTATATTTAAGAAAACAAAATCATCCACTGTTTGAATGGACTGGTCTGAATTTGATTTTATGGTATTAAACTGATTGGTCTGAATGTGAGATTCCATGTCGGATATATAGGGATGAAAGGGTTAATACTGATTAACCCGCTTTGTGACCATCACATGAACAAACACTGCTTGTTACCAATGACACCCTGTATGTACATGTAACGTATTATCCCCTCGCATAACAAACAGGGGATACAGTGACAGTATACGTGCCTACGTGTCCGTGCACAACACTTGCATTAAGCAATGTACTAGTATTTAACTCCATCTCTTTTGAACCGTTTAATGAATTTCAGTAATATTTGGTAGAAATATATGTCATTGTCTGAACATAATAGTGTCACATGTATATACCCGGGCCTACGTCCAAAGTCACATGATCGAACTTGACATTTAGCAAATGCGTTTGAACTCCATTTCTTTTTAACCTCTTGATGGATTTCAATACTATTTGGCAATTGTGTATGTCTGGTGGTTGGGAGCGATGGGTAAAATTAACAATGGGGTTCGTCCTTTCCGGTTCCCTATATCGCACCTGGTCTGGCCCTCCGCTATTTGTAAAGTTTATCTGAGAGTTTGATCATGTTATACCTCTTAATAGGGGATGGGCCAAGTGATCTGGTGTGTTTTTAGGGCACCCCACACCAGGTCAAGATTGTTATAATTTCAGCACTGAATATATTTTATTGTATATATCGAGTGTTGATTTTCTGACTCTCCCATTTGGTGGCGAGGTCTTGGACTCGACCCCGTCGACCCGTCTGTATATAGCGATTGCTGCTGAACGGACATGAAACACCATTCAATCAATCAATCTGAACATAATAGCGTCACATTTGTTCCCGGGCTGCTACGTCAAGGTCAAGGTCAAGAAATGGGCCTTAGTATTTACATTACAATGTACTATCAAGGCTGCCAATGAGGGATTAGCTTACTGCTAACAAGCACTTCTTGTTTGAGCACTGTTGTGCCAAATTCTTAGAATTGCATACATGGCGAAATAAAATAATAAGATTTGATGAGTTTTATATTAAAGGACATTTCAAGACACAACTATTAAAATGAAGACATGTCTTTTTTAATTTTTTATTGTTTATATGTGTATCAATCCTCTATGACAATTAACCCATTAAGTTCCGAGGGTACACAAGTAACCATTACTTACTTTAGCTATTTCTGTAACTGAATTATATGTCGTCACCACCAATAAATAACAAAAATATTGATATTTTTTATATTGTAAAATCTTAATGGGTCAAACGAAAGCGGTTATCCGACTGTTGGCCTTACTGCGAGAAGAAACCAGAGTGCATGGAGAAACAGCTGTGTTCCAATGTGGCAACTACATATAGGCTGTCACTGAGAAGGGGGACCATACAACATTTGCCATCAGTGCAGTCCCAGATCAGCCTGCACATTCGGGCCTACGCTGCTCACTACATATCCAGTTGATAAGTAACCGTATTGCCATCAGCAAGACTATTATGATTGTAATCCCAGGAGGGTCAGGAGCTGCAATTTGTGTCCATGTCGTAAGGTCCCTTTTGTCGGCCGGGGGCCCATGTATACCATCTCGCATACTGCCCTGGCAGAAATTAGAGCCAGGGCATATTTCACATCGATTTGGATGATATAAAGTAGAACAAATATTTCTGGTTACTGTCCAGTATATCAACAAGGTCAAATGTCCTCCATTTGAACACCTAATATGGCGTCAATATTTTTCTGGGTTAGGTTTTCGTCTGTGTCTGTTTTGTTGTATGTATTATCTGTGTGATAAATCTCATAGAAGCTTATTTTGATGAGACCCTGGGATGATTTGACAAGTGCCAAGGACGAATTAATTTTTTAAGATTTGAATATTTTTCTGGATCGAGTATCATTTTGAAGGTTTTGTTTCCATAAGTAAATATGATATTAGGACTGCATCACATGGAGAAGATGTGCACTCTACCAAATGTCGTCCAGTTTCCATAAGTAAATATGATATTAGGACTGCATCACATGGAGAAGATGTGCACTCTACCAAATGTCGTCCAGTTTCCATAAGTAAATAGGATATTAGGACTGCATCACATGGAGAAGATGTGCACTCTACCAAATGTCGTCCAGTTTCCATAAGTAAATAGGATATTAGGACTGCATCACATGGAGAAGATGTGCACTCTACCAAATGCCGTCCAGTTAATATATGAACACACCAGGGCTCGAATTTGGCACTAGAACACTAGCAAAATGCTAGTGGTTTCTGAAAAATGCTAGTTAAAGTTCAAGACACTAGCAAAATATTGCAAGTGCCAATTTCAAAATGAAAATATAAATTGTGTTTATTATTCAGAAACCTAGAAGTAATAATGACATGCATGTGGATATTGAACATTTGTGTAAGTAACTAGGTTTTTGACCTATAGTTTTAATTTGATTTAACATAGAATTGCTAGTGAAAATCCAGTTTTGCTAGTAGGAAAAAAATCCACTAGCGAAAATATGCTAGTGTGTTAAAAAGTTAAATTCGACCCCTGCACACTAGCATTGGCTTAACCCATTAAGATTGATGGTCTAACACCATAAGGCCATACCTGCTTGCATAGCAGTTATGGCCTTCTGGTGATGCACCATTAATATGATACACCATATAAATGTATGTATAAACGTTGTTCTTATTTCACATCAATAACATGCTTTGGCAGCACAGTAGAATTCTACTTTGCTGCCGAAGTATTTTTATGTATAAAATAAATATACAACAAGACAAATTATGTCTATAAGACACAGCAATGCCCCCATTTTGTTGCTTGCCAATATATAATATACTTAACTAGACAAATTGTGTCTGTAAGACATTTTTGCATTTTGGTGCTTGTCAAACACGGTGTAGCTGTGTCAAACAAGGTGTAGCACAAGGTGACGGACAGACACACGGCAAGACACACGGACGGACAGGTGCAAAACATAATGCCCCCCAACTTATCGTCATGTGGGCATAAAAACGATGACAACATTTTGACGTGATGGATGGACAGGTGCAAAACATAATGCCCCTTAATTAACTGTCAAATGTGTTCAGTGGATCAGACAATTGTTTTCTGTCCATCCAGCAAAAACAGTTGGCCACTGTTTATATAGTTGGACAAGACAATGAAGACATCTCTCAATTGTCCATCCATCTAAGACAATCTGTCTGTTTCCGTCCATCCGAGACAATTGTCCATCATATCTTCATAGCCTACATGTATTTCACCAACACTCCAAAGTCTACCTTGATGCAGTCGACTTGCAGGGAGCAATAACTGGTTCAGAAATAGCACCTTTAGCCAAATAAATCTTATTTGTTATCAGCATATTTTCAATATTTTTCTCAGCAAATTGTTTTGGCACCACTTCGGAATCGTCTCCTCAGTAGACGATTTCAGTGTGCTGCCAATACATGTCAACATAGAAATGAGGAAAATATTGAAATAAACTAACTTTATAATGGTAATAAATGGACAAATGTCTGATAAGCAATTATTTCATTTTTCGAAAGTAAATGATATCTCCCTACACTGAATAATGTTACGGACTGTGATATCTCCTTATAAGTGAACATTGTGTCTGAGTTGACTTTGGAATGTTTCTGAAACAAGCCACCAGTCTCTCCCATTCATCCATGCACACTCTCTCGACACATCGACATGACACGATCACAAGACAAATCGGTCAGGACCTTGATCTTCGTCGTAGTCAGGCTTCAAGGCATTATCTATCTTGTTATCATCAGCGAGAGCTCGGAAATGCTGTAAAGGAGAGAAAACATGTGATGGTTTAGTGTCCCTCTAACATCTAAAGTTAATACCAGGAGCGATGAGTCAGTTTCATGTTGCTGAAAGATCAGCGAGACGGGAATACTACAAAGTACATATGTACTGCTTCTAACTGTACTAAACGGGGGAAGTACTAAAAATTATGTTTTCATGATCAAGTCACAACCTCCAGTATGATAGTCTCACACTCTAGCACCAGATTATCAAACCTTGACAAGAGTGGAACTGGAATGTGTGATCGCATTGACAGAGGCTATAGTAAGCTTTTTTTTAAACATCACAATGAAAGTAACAAATCGCTGATAGCACATTTATTCAGTATATATTCATTACACACTTCAAAGTCATTATGTAAATTATTAGATGTTTGTACCAATGTTGTTCATATGTATGGGGTCTTGATTGATATTTGGGCCGCCGACTGGAAGAAAGGACCTTACGACGTTTGCGATCAACATAGCCCCAGATCAGCCTGCGCATTCAGGGCCTACGCTGCTCGACATTCTGTTGCCAAGTAGCCTTACAGCCATCAGCAAGACGATTACATATTATAATCCCACTGTGTGGGACTTGAGGAGGGTTAGAAGCTGAATTTGAGCCAATGTCCTAAAGGTCCCTGTTCGCAGCCGGGGGCCCATTTGGAATTACATCATAAAGGCCGACTAAGGCATTTGGAAGGAGGTAGTCACTTATGATTAGACCAATGCTGCCAGAATTCATTATTTTGTTTAAACCATAAAGTTATCTAGAACGACAATAGCTGACAATTGCATTCTAGCTCTGTGCCGCAATGTTGGAAATGATGGGAGTTAACTAAAATAGTATGAATGTGAGAGTTGTCTTCCTTGCACTTTTGATCCGATGTGTATGTGCGAGTATAAATTTCCGTAAAAATATTCTAAGTGGTATATAAGCTATGCTCCAGACACGGAAGTGTGGCGGATGCAACATGCCATCAAATCCATAGTATCGCCAGACTTTCATCCCATGGATTCAATTACATGTGCATGTATTGTTGACAATGTTAACAATGCCTTTACTTAACACCAACATACAAACAGAACAATAGGATTGATAACTGAATAAATTCTCAATTAAAACTAAAGTAAACAAAAAAGAGAAATAACTGAATGACCAGTTATCATAAATTTCTTCAAATCTCAAATTCAGTTTCAAACCGGTTTAACTTGAAGTCTTCCATCGAACAATTTAATAAAGCGTCACATTCTGGGACTAAAACAGCAGATGTAAATTCCAAACGCTTTTTTTATTGAAATACGGTCTTGGTATTTCAATTAAATGAGATGCAATTTTAGTGAAATTTCAAGGAAGAAAAAAACTGCATTTTAATTTAACAGCTTTTATGCACAGAGTTAAGAATGGCTTTGAGAATTGAACAAAATAAACTTCTGACACAGTGCTTAAGCCTGTTAGGCAGGGACAGATATGGCAAAATAATATAGGGTTGAAAAGCAACAATATGGTATTTGTGGGGACAGCAATATCTATATCATCGACTCTATCATTGACTGCTTAATGGGTAGTGAAGCAGGTATGTTGGGCACAATGGGACAGGCACATTTGGGTGCACACTGAATTTATTGAAGAGACTATACATACCATAGTACAGAGCTTTCTTATAACTGATTATGGAAAATAATACACCTGTTACCAACAAATCGGCTTTGTGTAGTATTAAAGCATTAACCCATTTCATTCTGATGATTCACAATTTTCTCCTCGGAAAATTTAAATATTGTTCTTATGTTACTTTAAAAGTATATGTCGTGACCACCATTTGGACCGTCTCATTGAGACGGTTCAAATGAGTGGTCACAACATATACTTTCGATGAGAAATGAAAAA
>JBEVXV010000851.1:0-3719 GCA_040505915.1 Sedimenticola sp.
TGGTGAAGTATCCACGCTCGGTGAATTGCTGGAATTCAGCTTCAGGCATGTGTACCTCCAGTTGTTTCATTTGCTGAAGGTACAGTCGGGCGGATTTTGCATAGGCAATGTGACCAGCAGCATGAAACAAAGGTATCATTTTAGCGATACAATACAGATGCAGGTCCCAGTCTCCTGTGCGTTCAGCCCTAATGAACAATCTCAAAAGAGCGACTTGCTCCAAGTAATTGATCCATAACTTCCCTGTGCGACTGTCATGTGCCGCAGCTAGCATTAGCTCGTCAAATAACCTGCTGAGTTCCGTCAGACACTCATATTCCTCGACGTCGCCATCACGAAGGAGAAGCGATTCGTGAAGTATACGCAATGCGTCCTTGTCGATAGTATCTAATGATTCGGATGTATCTAGCAATAGTGCAGATATCGCTGCTGAAGCCAACAAATGAGCACGAAGTGCTCTGGCATATGCATGCCCAGTTAACATATGGACCACAGTCCCTGGAGCGTATACTGTTTCCCACAATGTTTCCAAGCCACTGCCAGCCATGATGAAGCCAATAGATCCCATGTACGACATCAGTAGATGGAAACCGCCCAGTCGTGTGACAACATTTGAAAGATCTGACGATGCTGCAATAATCTCTGTAGCTTTGATGTAAAGTGGTTGGTCGAATGTTACAATGCACTTTCCATGTCCATGCCGCTCACATTGATCTTGTGCGAAACACAATGCTGTGAATATTGTACTCGGGTTAGATGGATCCATATTTATAAATGGGAGAATCTCAATTCTAGTTTTCTCGTGGGTTTCACCTTTGACTGCGACCTGCATGAAACCACTCCATGATGGGCAAGGTGTGAGCTGCTGAGAGAACCCGGTCAACCACAGACGATCTAGATTTAGTGCAACCGTTAAATGAGGTGGGTCAGATCTGGGCGGTTCTATGGGACCAATCTTTACAGACTGCAGTCCGGGCACAGTTGGTTTCCTGTATGTTTTGACTGGAATGTCACCAAACTTTCCAATGGTTTGGGAACTTGATACAGTGACAGAACGACGCAATACATCTCGTGTACGTTCGCCTTGTGGCGTAACGCATGCGATTCCCCCCATACTGTGAAACGTGTCATGTCCTGTTAGTGTCGCGACATTGAAGTCAGCGTTATCAAACACGAACTGTGTGAACCCATTTAAGTCGTACGATGGTGTGTCCTTGCTTAGAATCGCACTGGTCAGTCTCTGTATTTCTTTATAGTCATCAGCAAAGCACATGCTACTTAAAATATCTATCAGCTCACGAGATGCATACTTTCGATGTATGTATACAGAGATTGCTAAGAGAATGGGCGATATAAAGGACCTCGGTCGACATGCAGCTATTATTGCATGTGATATCGCTGTGCATCGTCTGTCTACACTGCTGTGTTCTGCTGATGCGTTTGACTTTACAACACCGCGAAGAAACCGGTCAAGACTTTCAGGAACCAAAGAACATCCGCCAGTAGTACCTTCCATGGTTGGATACTCCGAACCATCATAGACTTTTGTTCGGATATCATCCCTAACTATAGATGCTGCCATATCTAAGATTCTATCTTTCTCTGTTATAACATTCGCCTTTTTCTCAGCTTCCCACCTATCTCGTAACACTTTGTGTCCTTTATCGCGGAATGTTGCAACATTTGATACACCTGGTATACCTGTTATTATCAGGTTGTCTCCGTAGTGTGTCTGTAGCTTATTTTTGAGATATTTATTTGTGTACCCTTCAATACCATTCAGAAACCCATCCATCAATTCTGATACTTCTGAAATAGAGTATTGACATTCATCATTGTCGTCCAGGTACTGGCACAACTTTTCAAATGCCGAATCCCTCAATGTATCACTTGGCCTTCCTCTCAACGACGATGTTTCAGATATCTGACGCCCCGCTCTAAATGCTACTGCACATTCATGGTGATACTTTGCTTCTTCAGCTACCAAATCATTGGCTGTCTGAATACGGGTGATAACCTCTTGTCCCCATGTATCATGTCTATTGTTGGCATATGTCATAAGAGTTCCCAGATATTCGATGGTCTCGACAGAGCTAAATTCTTTCCTGCGTACCTTTTCCTGTCTGTAATGTACTTGTATCTTCTCGGTACAAAACAAACAGTCTGTTTTAATATCAAAATCTTGACATTTTGAACGCAGCGTTGTTGACGTCGCGGAATCGCTATCCTGAGCACCTTCACTTTTTCGCTTTCGTGCTGCAATCGTACTTTTGCGCGTATATTCTTTGTAACAGTTTATATGTACTTCAAATGGCGGCACTACCGTTCTCAGAAGAACATCAAGCCCGTCGCCACGAACGACACTTGCAGTCGATAAAGAAAATTGACCCTTTTCCCCAACTTTTTGTGTCTTGTTAGAGGTTAATACCTCTTTACAAATGACACACTTCCCATCCATTAATAATATACTCAATGTGTAACCGCTTGAATGACAATATCACGTCTATGTCTATATATTAACTGACTTATATATCAATTAATGCTTACGAAGTGATTTGAGCAAACTGCAAACGTGTTTACAATCAATGCGCTCAGATTGAAAACACAGCGTTGTTGAGGCTTGTTCAGCCTATTATGCTACTGAGCGGGGAATCCCCTCCAATTGTACTAATTGTAGATTCGGATCACATGGAAACGGCACCTAACTGGTCAATGTTAGCTTGGCATAGCATGAAATATGTATGACACACAAATACAACTTCTGATCCAAATAGTTTTACATATACTTTGTTGTTTTTTTATTTTATTTTTATTTTTATTTTTTTTTACGTTTTTAGATGTAAAATTAAAATGAATAAGTCACTAAATAGCATATATGTATGTAATTTCCTCTTAAAAATAATATGTTAGCTATATAAAAAACAAAATATGCGTTACTGCCCACAGTTATGATCCTATATGGATTTAATGCATTTTTGCATTTTTTTTGACGCCATTTTGAATTCTGACTTTAGCCCCGGTCGGATTCATGGGGAGTTTTGATATGTTTCAGCTGATGGTATTTAGAAACTTTTCTGAAAAAATCAGCTTTGGCCTATTTTTTTCCGATCTTCGGCATATTTTTAGCTAATGCTCTTCCACTATAGTTTATTTCCAATCTGTTATCTGAGAACTAGGTTATAAAAATACTCAAATATGAGACTCATACTCAAGCATGCTGATTGGCTGATCCTGTTTTATACTCAGGGTCAGCCAATGAGCTTGCTCGAGTCTTAGTGCATGCTGATTGGATGATCCTGAGTTTATACTCAGGGTCAGCCAATCAGCTTGCTTAAGTCTGAGTCTGAGATTGATAAAAAATAATCTGCGCTTCTGGAGTGTCGTGTTACCCTCAGCAGCGGTCAACGAACGGATGCCAGAACTTGTGCCCCATGTACATCATCAAATTATGTGGCTCTGATGGCGTCACTTACAACAGCAACCCGTGCTTCATAAAGTCACAGTGGTGCCAGTAAGTTAAAAAACATGATGTTTACCTGTCACACTTATTATATTTACAGTAGGACCAGTTTG
Organism: Sedimenticola sp.; assembly: GCA_040505915.1. Lineage (GTDB taxonomy): Bacteria > Pseudomonadota > Gammaproteobacteria > Chromatiales > Chromatiaceae > Vondammii. The sequence goes on from JBEVXV010000851.1 coordinate 3,574, forward strand.
AAGGTTATCAACTCTAACGAAGCAAACTTGCTTGAACACATGTGTTTGAACAGATGGTCATTATTATGGTGTCATATGGGTATGTTCGTATATTTGGGTGGATTTCGTTGGTTTTGGTAGTCTACATAGCTTTGTGCAACTACTAA
>JBEVXV010000852.1:0-5423 GCA_040505915.1 Sedimenticola sp.
GGCATCGAGAAACTCTACAGGGTATTGTCAACACGATATCCAGGACAGTTTAGTAGAAAATATATAGGTAAATGGTTGGAAGGTGTGGACTCGTACTCGGTCCTTAAACAAGTGAAGAGGAAATTTAGAACGCCCAACGTGCGTGTCACGTCTATTGATGAACAATTTGACGCAGATTTAATGTCAGTGCAAAATATAGCGAAAGAAAATGATGGTGTTAATTATCTACTTTGTGCCATTGATATTTTTTCTCGCTTCCTGTTTGTTGAACCATTGAAAAACAAAACCGCTAAATCCATTCTGACTGCGGTTAAGAAAATATTTCACAAAAGGAAACCTAGGAAACTGAGGACGGACAAAGGTAGCGAGTTCGTAAATAGAGACTTCAAAGAATACATGCGAAATCAAAATGTATATTTTTTCACCACTCAGAATCAACCGAAAGCCAATTACGTAGAACGTGTACAACGGACGCTGAAAACTCTAATGTATCGATATCTGAGGAAAAAAAGAAACTATCGATACATAGATGACCTACAAAAGATAGTAGAGAGCTATAATGCGACGCCGCATCGAAGTTTGAACTATGTAGCTCCAAAGGATGTGTCGAAACAGAACGAAGCGGACTTGTGGGCGTTTATGTATTTGAAACCTACAAAGCGATTACCTAAACAGTCCCGTAAATTTAAATTTGATATTGGTGATTACGTGCGAATTTCGTATCTAAAAGAACCATTCAGACGTGCCTATCAACAGCAGTATACTACAGAGATATTTAAGGTCAAACGTCGATACCGAATGCAGGGAATACCGGTCTATAAGCTTACCGATTGGAACGATGACGAGATAAAAGGGATATTCTACGCTCCAGAACTAAACAGAGTGGATAAAGACGCCGACAGTTTGTTTTACATAGATAAAATAATTAAAAGGCGGCAACGAGGTGGAAAACGGCAGTTGTATGTAAGCTGGGAAGGATACCCCGCGTCTATGAACAGCTGGATCGACGCTGACCAAGTAGAACACCCTACGTGATGGATCATTACGTGTACGTGAAAAGTGACGACAGTGACGATTATTTCACTGATAACAAACCATACAAATTCAGAGTGCACTTAAATAAGCCTCTGATCTTAAAGGGCTTTTGGCGTGTATGCCTGGCAGAGGTTTACGCCCAGGCAAGTACCAACGTTAAAATGGGTGATCAAGTATTGTATATCTATTGTAATTTCTGTAAAGAAAGCGTTGTCGCAGGAGAATCACAACCTATTTTACGGAGATTACCGAGCACGAAGAAAAACCAATGGAATTATGCATTCGAATCGGATTTCTACGTGCCATTATCGAAACACCATATATACGAGATGGAATTCTATATAAAGGACAGGAAGGGGGAATTGATGACACAACTGGATAAATCGTTGATGCTAACGCTTCATTTCAAACATTATCCATTCTACATAGACAACGATGAATCATTCCAATAAATTATACGTGCCCGATCCATCGGTGTGGATTACCTACTTTCGACGCAAGAAACGTGTTGAACAGAAAGGTGGTGGCGGAATGATACCTATTGTTGAAGAGAAAGAAACGAATACGCCAGTAGCAGACAGTGTTAATGTCAAATTAGTTTCCCCTGTGGAGGCGGCCACAGCGCGTGTGGAGAGCACCATTAAGCGTATAAAAGGGATACGCAAACGAAAGAATACCAGTCGAAGTGTAAACTCTAGAAAGAGGAAGACATTGAGCTCTACACGGAGAAAGCCAACAAAGAATCGACGAAAAACTAAACAAGGCAGAAAACCAAATAAACGTACTAAAAAGGATATATTTAATTAGACGAAAATGGCGAAGTTGAGCGCTGACAGTTTTAGCGAGGCAATGCCAGCGGAATTGTCATTGTTTGAATTGCCTCCAACACAAGTTGCAGTATCTGACGCTACATTTCAAGAGATTAGACCACTGTCGCAACTTAGCGGCGATGTGCCCATCGAGTTCCGGATATCGGCTGCTAACAGTTTAGACTATTTGGATCTTAATGGCTCGATGCTGTACGTGAAACTGAAATTGACAAAATCTGATGGAACCAATTTACTAGCTGGGGACGTAGTTGGGCCAGCGAATTTGTTCTTGCAGTCATTGTTCCAAACGACTGAGGTCACGCTACAGAACAAAGTGACGTCAATATGTAACCACAACCCATACATCGCCATGATTCAGTCGCTTTTGAAATACGGCGAAGACGCTAATTTGTCACAGATGAAATCGCAGTTGTTCATCAAAGACGAATACGATGCCATAGATGACCCCGACGCGGCTGGCTCAAACGGTGGCTTGGTGGAGCGTACGGCTGTTGTGGGCTTGTCGAAAGTCACTGATTTATGTGGGCCTATATATCACCCATTTTTCAACATGAGCCGTTACCTATTGAACCAATGCGACGTTCGATTGAAGCTCTACAGATCTACGCCTAATTTCTGCCTTATGACTAACGTTGCTAACCCTAATTTCGTCGTTGAAATTTTGGATGTATGTCTTCTAGTTCGAAAAATTAAGTGCAATCCCGGCATACTGTATGGACATGCCGAAATATTGAAGGACGTGAACGCAAAGTATCCGTTTACTAGGACAGAGTGCCGTCTTCAGAGCATTGCTAGCGGCGCTACGAGTTTCTACTGGGATTCAGTATTTCAAGGAGAAAAACCGGCGAAAATAGTGGTTGCTTTCGTTGAAACATCGGCAGTTTCCGGAAATTACAAAAAAAACCCTTTCAACTTTCAAAATTGTGGCATAAGTGAAATATGTATATATGCTGACGGCATACCTGTTGGCGGTGCTCCAGTTAAAGTGAATTTCGATAAAACTCTGGGACGAACGATAGCCCGCGCATATACAGACTTGTTTCGATTCGCCAATAAATATAAATCCGACAGCGGGAATGATTTGAATGAGGATGACTTCTCGTCTGGCAACACGCTATTTGTATTCCAACTAGAGCCATTCTACGACGGACAAAAGGCCTTCATAAATCTCGTGAGAACAGGAAGTATTCGACTGAATGTTCAGTTTTCTGCACCGCTGCCAGAAACAATGACATGTATTGTATATAGTGAGGCACCAGGATACTTTGAGATTAATAATGAGCGTGACATCATAACTGATTGACGATGGCCATGAGAACCTCCGATTTATTGTGTTGCATTAACTGCGAGTATGTGCTACGAAAACATGTTAAAGGTGTATACGCAGCCAACCGAATTCCGAAAGAAATTAAAAACGGTGACGCAATTATAGTTAACACCGATAACGACAATCAGTTGGGAACGCATTGGTGTGCTATGTATTTCAAAGATGGGAGAGCCGAGTTTTTCGACAGCCTTTCGAAACCACCTGGATTTTACAACCATTATTTTGTGCAATGTTTGCTGCGGAACTCTAGTTCATTCGTTTACAATGCGGTGCGTTTGCAGTCGGACGGTTCAAACGTGTGTGGTCAATATTGTTTGTTTTATCTTATGCTTAGACTAAGAGGGAAGACAATGAAGGATGTTTTGTTGCAGTTCCGTGATTATCCAAATAACGATTATTACATGTATGAATTTTTTGAGAAAACATTTCCATGTTGTGTATCATCGTATTACCCATGTATTGTTAATCAATCTTGTAAACCTGTATGCAAATAAATTGAATTGTTATTCAAACCACATACTGTTTTGTTTTCTATGCCCCATTTGCTTCATAAGTAAGACATACTCTGTTGAAATGTATTCTCATCATGGCTGCCGAAGAAGCAACATTGAAGTTTTTCTCTCCCACAACTGTGATAATAGCAGGCGCTTCAGGGAGCGGAAAGAGCGTTCTTCTTTTTCAGATTCTACGATCGGCAGCCGCCATGTTTGAAACACCACCCGATAAAATTTACTATTGCTATGCAGTGTACCAGGATTTGTTTGATACAATTAAAAATGATTTGAAAAATGTTGAATTTGTTGAGGGTGTCCCAGATAAGCAAGACCTAATACAATGGTCGTCAAATAAAAAGCATAACCTGATTGTACTTGATGATTTAATGCGGTCTGTGGCAAAAAATGATGCAATGGCGGACTTATTTTGTGTATACTCACATCACATGAAGTTTAGCGTTTTCTTAACAGTACAGAATTTATACTCCGGTGGAAAACAATTCAGGACAATAAGTCTAAACGCCCATGCCTTCATTTTGTTTAAAAATGGCCGTGATGAATTACAGATACGTCATCTAGCACGTCAGTTATTACCTGGGCGTACTGATTATTTTATGGATGCATATTTAAAAGCTACATCTCCTTTATTTGGCTACATTCTGATAGACATTTCGCCAAGAGCGGACCCAATGTATAAATTGCGTAGTCACATATTACCAAGTGACACAACCGTGGTATATTCTCCGCTAAAATAATGGATAAACATATCAAAGAAGATGGTTTTTATATTGGATTATTGCTTTCTGCAGATAAAAAGCAGAGAACACGTTTACTACAGATCATTACCACGCGGCAGTTGAGAACGTTAGTTGAAATAATTTACAATGTGCTTCATGGATACCTGTTGCCAAAGGAAAAATATATGTCCTATCTGAAAAGACACCGAACGTGTATACGACAAATCGTAAAAAAAAAAATATCCCGTCGCAAAAGAATACATTTAATATCAAAACATATTGGCATTATCTTAAAGTTATTAGAAGTTATAAAGCAAGGTATCGTTATACAATGGCGAAAGAACTGATACTTATCTCTAAATTTGAGTACGAGAAGTTGTTACAAAAGTCAAATGACACAGAAAACATAAATTCACAGATATTTAAATCAGTAGATCCTTTACAATCACAAACTGGCGAGGTAACAGACAATAATAGTGAAAATAATTTAAAAATACCAAAGAATATCAACAGTGAACAGGTGGGACAATATAAGTCAATAACGGCTGTGCAACAACATGAAGTTACTGAAAATAATGCAATGGATGAGATGACTGCAGATGAGGTGACAGCAAAGAAAAATGAAAATGTTGGCTATGGAAAGAAAAAGGATATCACCAGTAAACAGACGATACAACATGATAAGTCAATAGTGCTACCGCAGCAACACAGAAAGGATAACACCAGACAACAGGCGAGACAACATGACAAGTCAAGTGTGCTGTCGCAAAAACACAGCACGAAACCATATGTAAGAAGATCGCTTTTAAATATAGAGCGACTAAACCGGGGGGAATCCAGGTGGATAAACTATAAAATATAGGCCAGTACATAGGTCTCCCACTTTCAAGAATGCTGTCTCGCCTTTATTCAAACACTGGATTGGATACTATTAATACATATTATCTCATAGAAGGCGGAGCGTAATAGAAGCAAAATGTATATATAAACCAAGGGTAAT
>JBEVXV010000852.1:5523-7682 GCA_040505915.1 Sedimenticola sp.
ATTGGATACTATTAATACATATTATCTCATAGAAGGCGGAGCGTAATAGAAGCAAAATGTATATATAAACCAAGGGTAATCTCAGGATACTCATTCAATATGCCTAAGGACGCTAGTGAGCGTTTCCGATGTAGATTTTGCTTGAAAACATATTCAACCCGTACAAATCGTACTCGCCATGAATTATCACATGAAGAACGTCAGCTTGCATGCAATCTATGTGGCAGCCGGTTCGCTCGAAGTGACGAGCTACAACGTCATGAAAATACCTGCGGGAACAGAGGTTCTTCTGGGAAAAATAAAAAATCTCCAACTGATGAACAGTTTGGCGGAGCAGACAACGCCACGAGAGCATTAAATGGCGCTGTGGAAGATAAAGTGTTTTATCCACGTGATGCAGCTTCTAGAAATGATTTACTACAGCTTCTCGCACAAAGTCAGCAGCCAGTAATCACATATTTAAAATCAAAACTTAGGGTTCGTGCCATAAAATGGTATGTTGTTGTCCAGGTTGAATTTTCTAAACAGAATAATGACGGTGAAGAAATTACCTCTACACCATATTTTAGAAGTAATACATTCACTGGTTTCACTGATGACACATTCAACGTCAGTGATGTCCACGAAGCATTTCAAAAGGTGTATGGCGCAATGGAAAACTACATTCGTGAATCATCCGGATGGGCTTTAAAAAATGTGCGCTATTTGAAAGTGCATATTGCCAATTACGCACCATTAGCAGGCTCGTGTTCATCATTCATAAATTTACCAACAACATTGAAACAAAATCATAGTATTTTGAATATAAAAAACACTCATGATAACAAATGTTTTTTATGGTCTATACTTGCACATTTACATCCGAGTTCAAAAGAAATGGACAATGTTGAAACGTATCGCCAATATGAACAGGAGCTCGTCATGCGTGGTATCGATTATCCAGTATCGTTGTCACAAATCGATAAATTTGAATCTCAAAATACAAACATTTCTGTGAATATATTTGGCTTTGAGGAAAGAGAAATTGTTCCATTGAGAATAACTAAAAATAAAATCAGGCCAACTCACGTGAACTTGTTGCTACTACACCAAAGAAACAATAATCACTTTTGTCTTATATTAAATTTTAATTCGTTTCTCTCCAGAACAAAGACACACAAATCTAAACACTACTTCTGTGAATATTGTTTACACGGCTTCACAAAAGATGCTCTTTTAGCCCAGCACCTAGCATATTGTTCGACGGATACCTATCAAAGGATTGTGCTGCCGACAGAGGGCGTAAACAATACATTGAAATTCAGTGACTTTCATAAACAGCTTAGGGTTCCCTTTCTGATATACGCCGATTTCGAAACGATTAATAGAAAGTTAGACACATGTACACCAAATCCTGATACATCGCATACAACGCCTACACGATACCTCGATATTCACAGTTTTGGCTACAAGGTTGTGTGTGCTGATTCCAGGTATACGAAAAATAGCGTCATATATCGAGGTACAGATGCCTCGGAAAAGTTTATTGAATATTTACTTCGGGAAAAAGAAGAAATAGAACATATTTTAGAACATATCGAGCCCATGATTATTACGTTAGAAGAGGAAACGCATTTTCAGCGAGCTACTCTGTGTGGAATATGCGGTGAACCGTTTACTGATCCAGGAGATAAAGTACAAGATCATGATCATTTAACAGGCAAATATCGGTGCGCCGCTCACGTGGCATGTAACTTAAACTTTCAGCACGCTAAATTCATTCCCGTGGTGTTTCACGGCTTGAGAAATTTTGATAGTCATCTGATTTGCCAGTCAATAGGGAAATATGAACAGCATGGATCCATTAAATGCATTCCGCAAAATTTTGAGAAGTATATTTCCTTCAGCTTAGGGTCATTGCGTTTCCTAGACAGCTTCCAGTTCCTCTCTAGTTCATTGGATAAGCTCGTGGAAAATTTGAAATGCAACAAAGGCAGTGATAAATTTAATCATTTCAACGCTGAATTTGGCGATGAGCGTGTTGCTAATATGCTACTTCGAAAGAATATTTTCCCCTATAATTATGTCTCTGATGAAAGCAAATTTGAAGAAAAACAGTTGCCACCGAAACATGAGTTTTATAACGATTTGCAAAAGGAGGATATCAGCAATGAAGACTT
>JBEVXV010000853.1:0-5607 GCA_040505915.1 Sedimenticola sp.
TTGTTATTGTGGATCACAGAGAACACAGAGGAGCCCTGAGAAGAGGTAGCTTTGGTATGGATTATAACTTTTTGCTCTCTGGCGGCAATAAGAGTGAGCGGTAAGTAACCCAATTCTCCTCGGCGGAGTGACTTCGTCATTGCGGCGCACCTCCCTGTAGGAGCGGAGCCCTCGCCGCGATGAACGTTGCACACTCCCGGCAAAATACCATCACCCCGAGGGCGGGCCTCTCTGAGTTCTCAGTGGTCTATATCACTTCCCCTCAAGGAAATTCTGCAGCAGGTCGTGGCCATGTTCACTGAGAATCGACTCCGGGTGGTACTGCACCCCCTGCACATCCAGTTCACGATGGCGGATACCCATGATCTCATCGACGGCACCGTCTGCGGTCTGGGTCCAGGCGGTCATCTCCAGGCACTTGGGCAGGCGCTCTCTCTCCACCACCAGTGAGTGGTAACGGGTGGCTTCATAGGGGTTGTTCAACCCGCTGAAAAGCCCGCTGTCAGCGTGGTAGATGGGGGAGGTTTTGCCATGCATCACCTCGCGGGCGTGAACGATCCTGCCACCGAACGCCTGGCCGATCGACTGGTGGCCAAGACAGACACCGAGAATGGGGGTGCGTCCGGCAAACTGCTTGATCACCTCTACCGATATACCCGCCTCATTGGGAGTACAGGGGCCGGGGGAGATGACGATCTGATCCGGCTTCAGCGCCTCGAGTGTCTCTATATCCACCTCGTCATTGCGATAGACGCGGACATCAGCCCCCAGCTCACCGAAATACTGCACCAGATTGTAGGTGAAAGAGTCATAGTTATCGATCATTAACAGCATAGCTACTCTCCCTCACAATGGTTGGTATCGAGACCGGCCTCGGCTAGCGCCACGGCACGGAATACGGCGCGCCCCTTGTTCATGGTCTCCTCCCACTCCATCTGCGGCTGGGAGTCAGCGACGATACCGGCACCGGCCTGGATATGCAGCGTACCATCCTTGATCACTGCCGTGCGGATGGCAATGGCGGTATCCATATCGCCGTTCCACGAGAGGTAGCCGACGGCGCCGGAGTAGATGCCGCGCTTGACCGGCTCCAACTCGTCGATGATCTCCATGGCACGAATTTTAGGTGCGCCGCTGACGGTGCCTGCGGGGAAGGTGGCGCGCAGTACATCAATGGCGTTCATCCCCTGTTTCAGCTTAGCGGTAACGTTAGAGACGATGTGCATCACATGGGAGTAGCGTTCGACAATCATCTTATCGGTCAGCTTGACCGTGCCGATCTCTGCTACCCGTCCCGCATCGTTACGGCCCAGATCGATCAGCATCAGATGCTCTGCCAGCTCTTTCGGGTCGGCCAGCAGCTCCTCCTCCAGCGCCTTGTCCTGTGCTGGTGTCTCGCCACGGCAGCGGGTGCCTGCGATGGGGCGCACCGTCACCTCACCATCCTCCAGGCGGGTAAGAATCTCCGGTGAAGAGCCGACGATATAAAAGTCGCCCATATTGTAAAAGTACATATAGGGGCTGGGGTTGAGGCCGCGCAGGGCGCGATAGAGATCCAGGGGCGCGGCATGAAACGGAATCGAGAGGCGCTGGGAGAGCACCGTCTGCATACAGTCCCCTTCGAGTATGTACTCTTTTGTGCGCACCACTGCCTGCTTGAACCCCTCCTCGGTAAAGCCGGAGATGAAGTGTGACTCATCAATATTGCGGCGCTTACTCCTGGGCTGCATAGGCAAGTTTTCACGCATCTTCTCCACTACTACCTGCAACCGTTTACGTCCCGACTCGAAGCTGCCGCCATTGGTGGGATCGACATGGATGATGACATAGAGAAGGCCGCGCAGATTATCGAATACCACCACTTCATCCGATACCAGCAGCTGGATATCCGGGGTGTTGAGCAGATCCGGGTTGGGGCAGCTGGCCAGCTTGGGCTCAATATAACGGATGGTGTCGTAACCAAAGTAGCCCACCAGCCCGCCGGTAAAACGCGGCAGATCCTTGTGCCCGGCTACCCGATAGCGCTGTTGAAACTGCCCGATAAAGGCGAGTGGATCCTCCACCTGGTGCTGTTCAACCACCTCACCATCGGTCTCAATGGTCACTTCATGACCCGCTACTCGCAGCAGAGTGCGGCAGGGCAGGCCGATAATCGAGTAGCGGCCCCACTTCTCGCCACCCTGCACCGACTCCAGTAGATAGGAGTTGGGGGCGTTGGCCAATTTGAGATAGACGCTAAGGGGGGTGTCGAGGTCGGCAAGCACCTCGCACATCAGGGGAATACGGTTGTGGCCTTCAGCAGCCAACTGGTCGAACAGATCGGGAGTCATGATCCTCTCCACACAAGGGGGGGTTTAAGCAGATATATTCACAGCGTGCGCATCACCAGCGCCATCGTGTGCCTCTCTTAAACATCTTATAGTGGTGTGCAAGGGACATAGATCACCCGAAAAATTGAAGCGCTAACGATAATCGAAATTGGGTTAACTATCCAGTGGGCTTTGGTTTAAGAGCTTAAAAGCGGGACGCGGAGGTCGCAGAGAAGTCGCAGGGAGCGCTGAGAAAACTTTTGTCAGTGAGGAGTGATGTCCTTGGTTGAGCTTGCGAGACCCAGGTTAGGTTGGTGAGTCCTTTACGGTACAAAATAAGGGTACCGAATTCAGGGGAATTGATTAATGTTGTTGATCAGTTTTTATCACATACCAAATGGAGAGAGTAATGATGATTGAGGTGCAAACGGCTATCGATGAACTGATGAAAGCAATGATGAGTGGCGGCACCAATGCGGTGGCCGACATAGTCAAGGGTGGGATGATCAGTGGGTGGGGAAAAACTACAGAGCTTTGGAAGCAGATTTTCTCAAAGAACGAGGAGGTTAAGCTGCTCGCTGACCGTGCAGTAAGAGCGCCTGATGATCTGTCGGCACAGGATGAACTGCGCAAGCTGCTGCTGAAGGTGCTGGAACAGCACCCTGAGTTGCACCAGGGCATTAACATAAGTGCAGACCACGGCAGCGTCGCTGCAAAAGGGATAAGTGGATCGACAATCACTATTAACAACTGATGGCGCCAATCCAGGGAGTGCGCAAATGAAGGAGATCACAGCAAATAATGGATCAGTCAGTGCAGAATCAATCAAAGATTCCATACTCAATTTCAACTACAACTACAACGGAATAAGCGAGGTAGATGCAAGGGCCCATGAGCATCAATACCTTCGGCGGCTGATCTGTGATTGCCGGGGGCTGGCGTGGCTCTCAACAGTTCAATACCAGGATGAGAGTACCCCTGCACTCGCCCTTGATCAGGTTTTTACCGCCCTCCTTGCCGATGAGTTGAAAGAGTCTCCGCAGGAAAAAAAGAGTGTCCTACGACGCCACTCCGAGGGCAAAGTCTCCCTCCTGGAAAAGCTCAACCAGGAGTCCTCCCTGGTAATTACCGGCGATCCGGGCAGTGGCAAGAGCGCATTTGTCAATTATATCGCCATTGCCCTGGCAGGCGAACTCCTGGGCGAGGAGCAGTGCAACCTAAAAACCCTGACCGAACCCCTTCCCAATGATGAGGGAGAAGCGGGTGAGGAGAGGCAGCCGTGGGATCATCAGGGGCTACTGCCGGTTCGTATTATTCTGCGTGATTTTTCAGCCTCCCCGCATTTTCCAGAGAAAGGGAAGAGGGGGGATGTCTGTCACCTATTGGCATTTTTGGCGGCCGAGTTGGAAGAGAGGGAGAGTGGTGACTACTTTCCCCTACTAAAGAAGCGACTACAGGGGGGCAAAGCCCTGGTGATGTTCGATGGCCTCGATGAGGTGGCAAAGGCCGGTGAGCACCGCGCACGGATGATTCAGTGCATATCCGGCTTTCGTGGCAGCTATGAAGTGCGGTGTCTGGTGACCTGTCGGCCCTACGCCTACGACCAAGCCCGCTGGCAGATTGAGCGGTTTGTTCATACCTCAGTGGCCGATTTTGAACCGGGACAGATCAGGCAATTTATCCACCGCTGGTACCATAGCCTTCTCGCCACCGATGCGGAGAGTGTGAGCAATCGTATCGGCAAACTGGTGAAAGCCTGCCTCGGTCGGCGTAGCCTGAAAGATCTTGCCAAGCGCCCTCTGCTACTGACCATGATCGCCTACCTTCACAGCAACTGGCACGAACTGCCCGAGCGTCGGGCCGACCTCTATGAGCGGCTGTTGCAGCTGTTGTTGGACAAGTGGGAGTCGGCCCGTTTCGGTCCCATTGATGCTGATGGGGCTAAGGAACTGAAACAGTACAGCTTGGCTGAATACCTGCGGGTAGGGGTGGATGACATTCGTTTGGCACTAAAGCGGGCTACATTCAATGCGTATACTCGGCAGGGTGTGAAAGAAGGGACAGTTGATATTGCCGCAAAGGATCTCACCCATGAACTGCTGCGCTTACAAAAGGACCGCACTGAGAGAAGTGCCTTAGATGCCCTAATATTGAGTGATCACCTCTGTAACCGGGTGGGCATACTCTACCAGCGTGGTGGTAAGAGTGAACATGATGCCATCTACACCTTCCCTCACCGCAGTTTTCAGGAGTATCTGGTGGCGGACCACTTTCGCAAGGGGGAGAGTCCACTGTTTGACCTGGTGACTGTAGATGATGAGGCGGAGTGGACGGATGCAGCCGCAGAATTGGTAACAACAGATCCCGATCGATGGCGAGAAGTGGTGTTGCTGACAGCTGGAATTGATGCGACCAAGTCCCCTGGGCCGGTCTGGTCACTGGTTAAGGCGCTCTATCCAGAGACTGTTGGTAAGGATGGGTTCACCAAGAGCAGCGCATGGGGTCTCCGTTTTGCCATCGAAATTATAGTTGAAAATCTGAGCCTTAATGAGTTGCGGCCCGGCTACAAGAGAACCATGGAGCGGATACGGATAGATCTGCCACAACTTCTAAGAGCCCCAATACTGGACGCCACCGAGCGCGTGGCTGCGGGTCGCCACCTCGCCACACTGGGCGATCCTCGTAGTGAAGCCATGGAGCTGGATGCGATGGAGTTTTGTCACGTCCCCCCTGGGCGTTTCTTCTTGGGCGCTGAAGATGAGAGTGCCTTTGACGATGAGAAAAAGGGGGCAGGCCCACACGAGATGGAAAAAGGCTACTGGCTGGGTCGCTATCCCGTCACCGTTGCCCAGTACCAGGACTATCTGCAGGAGGCCAAAATTGAACCAGGTAATAAGAGGTGCCTGAGTGGGGCGGCCAATACCCCTGTGGTATGGGTGAGCCAGGAAGAGGCCATGGCATTCTGTGGTTGGCTCGATAAGCGCTGGCGGCAGGCGGGCTGGTTGCCGGAGGGGTATCGGGTGACCCTTCCCTCGGAGCCGGAGTGGGAGAAGGGGGCCAAAGGGGGTGATGAGATACCGGCTAAAGGCCAACAGCAGACCCTGTCCGTTAGTGCATTGGCTAGGGCAGACCAGCCCGTTCTTGAGGAAAACAGAATGCCTCAGCGCGACTACCCCTGGGGAGAGGAGGCCAACTCCGAATATATGAACTTCGATATGAATATCGGTGCCCCCTCTGCCGTAGGCGCCTATCCCGCCAGTGCCTCCCCCTACGGCTGTGAGGAGATGAGCGGCAATGT
>JBEVXV010000854.1:0-5569 GCA_040505915.1 Sedimenticola sp.
TATCACAATCACGAATACCCGTTCATATTACGAGGCGCACGGGCACACACATTCACCGCAGATGCATGTATGTGCTCATCATGCCTCGCAACATGAGCGGGCATGTTCGTAGAGTGTCAGCATATGAATCCTACACGTGTCCTTCGCTCAAACGCATTGACAACGTTATATACATAGTAAGTTACCTAGTAGTTCCGAAAACAGTATATGTTCCTGTTATCACAATCACGAATACCCGTCCATATTTCGAGGCGCACGGGCACACACATTCACCGCAGATGCATGTATGTGCTCATCATGCCTCGCAACATGAGCGGGCATGTTCGTAGAGTGTCAGTATATGAATCCTACACGTGTCCTTCTCTCAAACGCATAGCCAACGTTATATACCTAGTAAGGTTTGTAATAGTCTTTATATCGCCCGCGTCCAATAGTTCCACTAGTTTCTGAGCGCTCGGTCTGCGGTAAAAGTATGGCCGGATAAGTCTCGCCCTCAGTTCGCTGTACTTGGGGCATATTAGAATCAGGTGATATTCATCCTCAATAACGTTCAACTCGCACATTGCGCAGACTCGATCCCGTCTATCCGTTCGGTTATATCGGCCCGTTTCAATGGCTAGGGAGTGTGCGCTTAACCGAAATCTCGAGAGCGTCTTTCTACGTAGTTCCGGGATTGGTTTGCACAGGTACTTAGCTAGACCGCGTGTTTTGTCGAAATACTTGTATATTTCACATTTCGAGCATGTTTCGATTGTAGAGTCGTTGGTTTGGAAGAACTGGTCGGCTAGTCGTTGTCGTACTCTCGCAAGGAAAATGTTCACGTCACCCGGTTCCTGCGAAATCCAGAACTCATTCATTCCGAGTTTGAGCAGAATATCCTTCACGCTGCGGAGCCAGTTATGTCCCGTGGTATTTGCCTCGCAGTCTTGGAGCATATCTTCGTATAATGATTTTAGTATACAGTTATTTGTTGATAGTAATTTAGTCCAGTACTTGACGATTCTATTGCACCGTGTTAAATATAATGGCATTCTAGCGACCTCATTATACACCATAGCGTTACTTGCCGACCTTTTGACCCCTAAGATGCGTTTTATGAACGATGTGTGTACGCGTTCAATTTCCGGTGCCTTATTTGTTCCCCATAGTTCAGACCCATAGTTCAGAATCGGGGCCAGGTAAGTGTCAAATAAGTCCAACATTGTGGTTACATTGAAGTTACTCTGTTTAATAACTTTCATCAGATTGAATTGAGCCTTTCTTGCTTGTTCGGCGAGATGTTTTTGTGTTGTGTTAAATTTACCGTTATAATTTAGCATGATTCCTAAGTAGCAGAATTGGTTTACTATCTCTATTTCAGTCCCTTTATAAAACCACTTCTCCTCTTTTCGCAGTTGCCACGACTTCCGGAACACCAATACTTTCGTTTTGGCGACGTTAATGGTAAGACCCCACTCTGTAGTGTAATTGTCCAGTTGGTTGATAATTGTTTGTAGTCCGGCCGCCGATTCAGCCAGCAGCACAGTATCATCCGCGTACATCAAAATAAAAATGTTTATTTCCTCTATATTGATTGATGGGCATGAGTTGTGCATCAGGTCAAGTTCAAGGTCATTTATTAACAGGGAAAACAGAAATGGGGACAATGCCTCGCCTTGAAGGAGGCCAGTACTGCATTTGTAGAAGTCCGAAGTTTCGTTGCTATGCCGTATCGCCAACCTGATGTTTTTGTACATAGAGTTGATGACTTGGAACAGCTTGCCGGTTATACCACTTTTGATCATCCGTCTCCACAACTTGTAGTGATCCACGGTGTCGAATGCCTTTTTATAGTCAATGAAACAGGTGTACAGACGACCACTACTGTTCAGGTACTTTGAAACAATCGCATGGAGCGCGAAAATCGCGTCTGTTGTGCCGAAGCCTGGTTTAAACCCATATTGGGCGTCTGTGATGATATCGTTTTGTTGGCTCCATGCCAATAGTCTAGAGTTTAATACCGATGTGAACAGTTTTGCTAGATGACTGATAAGTGTAATAGGCCTGTAGTTACCGGCATCATTTGGATTGCCTTTTTTAAATACTGGTATCACTATACCCGTAGTCCATTCCGTAGGGTATTCACCTCGAGTAAGTATTTTGTTGAATAATTTACACAATAGCGGAATTAAACACGTTTTACCAGCGATAAATACTTCGTTCAACAGCTCGTCGTTTCCTGGTGATTTATCCTGTTTTAATTTCCTCACTTCGGTCAAAATCTCAGATTCTGTAAATGGCACATCTAGCTCACCGTACACTGGATCGCCGATATTTAAATGTGCAGTTTGTTCGTCCGCGGTTGTGTTGTCCATCAGTGATACAAAGAAGTTCTTAAAGTCTTCAGCCTTCAGGTTGGTTTTTACTTTATTTTGTTTTCTTTTCTTGAATAATTTGTAGAACTGTTTGGGGTTGATGCGTTTCAGTTGAGACAACATGTTACCTTCAACGCTTTGGAAGTTTTGTTTTGACCTATTTGCATATTGTTTGTATATTTTCTTCCTTTCAGCTAATGCCACTCTGTTCGCGTGCGTTTTATTGATGTTAAAACAGTGTAAGGCCCTTCTGTATTCAGCGTTTAGTTGCCTACAGCGCTCGTCAAACCACGGTTTGTCAGTTGTGGCAGCTGGGACGTTACGGCGTTTACTCGAGTCCACGTTACTATCACATGTGCACTTCTGTACTTTGATTACTTTGACACAAAACGGGTCCACTAATCGTTTTAGTGATGCAGTAAAGTTACACACAGTGGAATTAATGTCATCTGATGAGTCAATACTTTCGCGAAGAGTCCGTGCTCCATCATTTAGGACTTCGTTCATACGCTCGGTATTTGCAGTAGACCAAGTTCTGATATTGGTGTCAGACTTTGCGCAACGACATTTACGTGTGTCTGTTCCATCTGTGTACAGCGATTTACATTGGAGCGTGATATCAATGGGGGCATGATCCGAGAATGTGTTAAAAAGTTGAACTGCAAAGTCTTTAAGTATTGGTAATGCGTCGTAGTGTAAAACAGCGTAGTCTATCACACTGGTTCCTAGTCTATTTTGGAATGTTATACTACCATTCGCGTCAGATATCGACCTGCCGTTTACGATTCTGAGTCCGCTCTGCTTACATAACGAAATTAGGCGCCTTCCAAAATTGTTCAGATGCGAATCTTGTGATTTTCTGGTACTAGTATTATTGGGGTCATTTGGATACATAAAGCACTGTTCTAACGTTTGCCTTAGACTGCGATCTATGACGTCACTTTCTATCTGGTCCGAGACTTGCGCCACTCGTGAGTTCAGATCGCCGAGAATACCAACGTGGCCTAAATTCATATAATGACATACGTCTGTTTCTATGCTCTCGTATATGTCACAGTCGTACTTGTTATAAAAATCGTTACTTTCAGGTGGAATGTATGCGAAACACAGGTACACGGATTTATCGTCTGTAAACATACACCTGTCTAACTCTACCCAGATGAGGCTGTCGTGTATAATTTTAATTACTTTGATATAGCGTGACAGGTTTTCTCGATACATTAACATCAGGCCGCCACCCTTACATCTAGTCCTTGGGAAATGGTGTACTTTTAAACCTTGGAGGTTATAGTCACTGATATCGAAGTCGGTTGGTATCCAACACTCGGACAAAAATCCGATATCACATTCATTCAAGTATTGCAGAAATTCAGGGTCTCTCAATTTTCTGTCTATACCCCTTTGTATATTCCAGCATCTAACTTTTAATGCACTCCCCCGGTATTCCTATTGACTTCCGGTCGTGTCACGCGTATCTTTGTGACTATCATTATCGGTGGTCACACTGTCCGATGTTGGTGAGAATGTACGCGTTGGTGATTCCGAGTTACGCGGGGGCCCGCGCTCGGCGGTTGCTGGTGTCGGGCGAACGGTTGGCAGGTCGTTGCTATCGCCGCAAGCGCCGGGAGCGCCAGTAATTGTAGGTATGACATCACAGTTTTGCTGTCCGGTTTGAACGTGTGAGAAAATGCCAGTTTCTCTTTGCTTTTTCGGAGACTGCTGATCCATCAGTGGTGACGTGGCCTTTTTCTTGCGAGCGTTTGTCGTTGCCGGGAATATAGAGTCTGTCTCCATAATGTCACCGTCGTTCATCGAACTGAAACGCGTAGCGTCTGCAAATGATCGCACCGGCGTGTGTAGTTGACCGATTCCTGGTGTTTGTTGTGCGCGATTTGTCGCCCCTGGCTGATTTGGTTGGGCGTGGGCATTTCTGTAGCGCCACTCATTGTCGATAGGTGGTATGGGCGCATTATACATGTCTCTACGGTGATTGTGGTTATAAGCGGGTGGTGGTATATTTGGCGGTCGGTCATTGGCCTGTCTTGGGTGGTACTGTTTACCGTCAATGTACAGTTTATCACGTACTAAATTCACTTCTCGAACTGTTGGGTCATTCTTTGCTATTCGCAGTACGGGATAGAGAATTTTACGTTTATGTTCTATTTCCATCGGGAATTGCTCCCTCACACTGTACTTCCGGTCTGTGATACCCATGCTAGCGACACGTACTGTTTCACGATCTTTGAAACGAGTGAATTTAGCGACTATCGGTCTGGGTCGTAATAAATTTCCGGACTCATCTGTACGCTGTCGTCCCAATCTGTGAACTCGTTCGAACTGTAGTGATCCTACGAAGTCTGCCACATTTATATTATCTTCGTATTTCAGTTCGTCGCATCGGAGGAAGCTTTTTAATACCAATTCTGTGTTTTCTCTGGTGTCACGATAACCTCGCCTTTCTTCGGCTACGCCAAAGAAGAGTAAGTTGTCGGTCATTGAGCGACACTGCATTTCTAAAAGTTTATCACGTATTTCACCGTTATCGCGCCGCAAATCGGAAAGTTCGTTTTTCATAGAGGCGTTTTCGGATCTCAGGTTAAGTATATCGTCTGATGTAGTTGCCTTCGTGCGTAGATAATCTTCACACACTGAATTTATTGACTCACAATACTGCTGGCATTCGCCCACCTTCGATTTAACGTCTAATTGTTCGTGTTTTAATGAGCACATTTCTGACCGCACAACCGAAATATCACTCTCGATATTGTTTAACTTTGACATGTTCTGGTCAATAGCAGACAGTCGGATTGTCATTTGAGTTTGCATTTGCTGTATTAGATCGGCGATATAATTCTGATCCGGAAGGCTTGTTTTCTCACTCGATTGACCAGGTGCAGTATGCATCATAATCTGACCGTTATAACCACTATATGTATTGTTCGCTTGATTGGCCGGCTGTGCGTTGGTACCCATTGCTCTGTTGTAGATTGTGTGCGATATTCCCCCGGGGCTCGTGTTGTTGCAATTTTGCGCACCTGCAATGGTTCCCGGCATTTGCGTGTATGGAGTGATGCCCGCCTGCATCTGGGGTTGCTGGGGCGGTTGGGCGACCTGCGGCAGCTGGGGTTGGATATACTGCTGACTGATTTGCGCACCTGTCGTCATGGGACCCAGTATATGTGGGTAAGGAGCCTGGGATTGTTCCATCGGTTGTT
>JBEVXV010000855.1:0-2052 GCA_040505915.1 Sedimenticola sp.
CAGAGTCAAATAGCTCACAATTATCGGCATATCGCAATAAACGTTTCGATACCATTAGATGTCAAGGTCGTCTTCTAGGGGTCAATGTCAAATGACCATGCATCGTACAGATGTTGTGTATTGGACGTGTTGTGTCCCCTCTATGAAAAACCATCTGCCAGTCATCTTCCCACTTTTCCTCTTGAAGTGAATCTGCATCCTGCTCGATTACTCGAGAAAGCAGGCAATCATCTACGAAGAGACGAGCTGTAGAGTGGACACATGATGGCAGGTCATTGATGTACACTAAGAAGAGGAGTGGACCGAGCACGGTGCCCTGTGGTACCCCGGAGGTGACTGGTGATGAAGACGACGTCTTCCCATTGATCACCACCTGCTGGCTTCTGTCGGCTAGGAAGTCCTGGATCCACATCAACGTCTTGTCTCGAATTCCGCAATGATGGAGCTTTGCTGCGAGTCGTTGATGCGGGACCTTGTCGAATGCCTTACTGAAGTCGAGCAAGATGGCGTCTATCTGGTGTTTGTTGTTCAGTCCGGTAGCAAGATCATGGATGGTGGAGATGAGTTGGGTCTCACATGATCCGTTTCTTCCTGAATCCATGCTGATTGTCACTGAGAATATTGTTACACTCTAAGTAGTTCATCAGATGGCTATGGACGATATGCTCTTACAACAGACTGAAGTCAGTGATACTGGTCGGTAGTTAGCTGGCTTGCTCTTATCTCCTTTTTTGAACAATGGAGCTGATTTCCAATCTTCTGGATCTTGACCTTGATCATGAGAAGCTTGAAATACGAGGGTCAATGCAGGTGAAATAGAGGGTGACATCTCTTTCAGGAATCGTGTTGAGATCTGGTCTGTGCCGCTCGCCTTGTGTGGATTGAGACCGTCCAGTAGCTTTCTCACACCCTTTTCCTGAATTAGTAGCGGTGGCGCCGATTTTGTGGGGCATGGGCCCATTGACGGGATGTGGCTACAGTATTCTCTGGTGAAGACGGAGGTGAACTGCTGGTTCAATATCTCTGCCTTCGTCTGAGTGTCTGAATATGTAGTCCATTCTTTCTTTACTGGTGTTGTCACATCGCTTGCTTTTCACATATGCATAGAGCTTTTTGCTTGATGAGCCTGGCTCGCTAACCATGTCTCTGATATAGTCATTGTGTGCTGTTCGGCAGGCTTTATGTTTGTCCTTTTGGATGTTGCGATAACGGCTCCAGTCTGTTTGTGATTTGGATTTGCGTGCTTTCTTGTAGGCTCGTCTTTTTCTTCTGGATAGTCGGCGTATTTAACGGTTGCACCATGCCTGACTGAAGCGAGTAGATGTTTGCTTGGAAGGCACGTGAGTGTTGATTGTCTCATTGCACTTTTGCTTGAAGGTTGACCAAAGGACATTAACCGAAAGAGTTTTCAAACGACTCCGGTATCAGTACATTGTTTTAGGTCATATGAACAGGTTTTGGAGGTCCACGACTATGTCTAAGTAATTATATCAGTACATCGCACATTACCCGTGTACGGCTGTTCCCCAGTGTGTAGATACATCTGCCAGTACATCGCCAGGGAGAAAGCAATACTATGTGTATTAATTGGTTCCTGACATCGCACAATACACGTATAGGGCTGTACCCCGGTATGTATATACATCTACCGGTACATCGCATAATACCGTTAAATACATATAAACACATTCAGCTGATCATCAGGTATTAAACATAATGAAGAGTTTAAAATGGCTTCAAAGATGAAACCGAGCATAAAATTACTCCACCGACCCAAAATAACATGCGATTTTATAATTTCAAGTTTCTGCATACGTTGATACATAGTTGTCTATCTATGTGCAATATGCATGCGTGCAGTAACAGTCAGCAGTGATAACAGAACTATAGTACATGTTACAGCAATGACTGTATCATTTCCTAGAATTTAAAATGACATTCAAGATGGCCGCCACAATTGCAAAAATAGATACATTTGTCACAAATGTGCTAATTTCGTCAGAATAGTTTCCGCATACCGACACATTTTTGTAACATAGCCTCAGATGTTGG
>JBEVXV010000856.1:0-5107 GCA_040505915.1 Sedimenticola sp.
TACCCACATGGTATGATTGCATTGGGGCTTTAGAAGGGCCAGCGGGCATTTTTCTCGCTTGACAAGTCACGCAATCATTACATGCTTTCAAGACATCTGCTTTATATCCCACCCAGTAAAATCTGCTACGCACTCTCGCAACTGTTTTGGTCATTCCCAAATGGCCTGCGCATACATTGTTGTGCAACATTCTAATTATTTCATCTCGCCATACTTTGGGGACTACCAACTGCATCCGCGTATCATCAGACTTGGAATCATACCATTTCCTGTACAGCACCTCGTTTACTATTGTAAGACGATCCCACTGTAATAGATAATGCTTACACTCGGCACCCAGGTGAGAGATCTCCGCCCACTCTGGCTTTCTCTTTTTCTCACCCTTCCAGTCAATAATGGCTTCCAGTACTTTGTCAGTCTCTTGACACGCTCTGATTTCAGGAAAACTCTTAGAGCTAATCCATTGGGAGCTAACCAGGGTGTCTTCTATACTATCATCTTCCATATCAGTATCTTGACTAGACTGAATTTTCCTTATTTCACATTCACATTTAATATTCTGTTCGACTCTCTCTCGCTCCTGGATTTCTCTTTTCTCACAGTGGGAGCAAGGAAAACAGGGTAGTCGTGACAGTCCATCAGCATTACCATTCAACCGACCAGGTCGATATTCAATGGTAATGTTGTAAGTGGACAGCACCTGGAGCCAGCGGGCTAACTGACCCTCGGGATTTTTGAATTTGAAAAGCCATGTTAGTGCACCATGATCTGTGCGGATAAGGCATCGTGATCCGTAAAGATAATGGTGGAAATGTTTCACGCTTTGGACTATGGCCAGTAATTCTCGCCGGGTGATACAGTAATTTCGCTCTGGCTTGTTTAGTGTTTGACTATAATAGGCTATAACTCGCTCATGGGAATCTTGGACTTGGGACAATACGGACCCTATAGCATAGGAAGACGCATCTGTGTCTAGGATATAACCTTGCTGGTCTATTATGGGGAATGCTAATATAGGAGGGGATGTCAGTGTCTGTTTCAATTGGGTAAATGCAGTGGCACACTGCTCTGTCCACTTGAAAGTTTCTCCTTTCTGGATTAACTTATGCAATGGTTGTGCTATTTGAGCAAAACCTTTAACATAACGTCGATAGTAAGAGCAGAAACCCAAGAAACTCCGCACCTGTTTAACAGTTTTAGGCTGGGGCCAATTTTGAACTGCTGCAGTCTTCTCCGGGTCTGTGGAAATGCCAGTTTCCGAAACAACATGTCCGAGGAAATGTATTTCTTTTTGGAAGAAATGGCATTTCTTGGGCGAGACCTTCAAGCCTGCATTGCTTATGCGGGTAAGGACTTGACTAAGGCGGTCTATATGTTCGTCAAATGTCTTGGAAAAGGTGACTACATCATCAATATACAATAGGCAAATGGTCCATTGTAAACCTGATAGGACATGCTCCATAAGTCTTTCGAAGGTCGGGGGCCCATTACATAAGCCGAATGGTAAAACACGAAACTGATATAAACCTAACGGACATGTAAATGCTGTTTTGTCTGCATCGCTGGGGTCCATGGCCACTTGCCAGTATCCACTCTGCAGATCAATGGAACTGAACCAGTTAGTGCCTCCCATCGCATCAAAACAGTCTTGTGCTCTGGGGAGTGGGTAGGAATCTTTCCGAGTGCATTGATTAAGGGCACGGTAATCAACACAAAATCGTGTAGTCCCGTCTTTCTTATCAACAAGAACAATTGGACTAGCCCATGGACTGATTGACGGCTCTATTATCCCATTATCAAGCATAGATTCAACTTCTTGTTTTGCAATTTTCATTTTCTCCATGGGTAATCTCCGGGTTCTTTGTTTAATCGGAGGTTGGGAGCCTGTGTCTATTTTATGATGTAACAAATCTGTACGACCCAGGTCATATTTTGACCCAGCAAACACATCTTTGTGCCTTATTAGTAGACGTGCAAACTTTAGCTTTTGATCTTCATTGAGGTGTTCAGTGTTATTTTCCCATACATTACGCAGATAATCGGGCATTGATTGGGGGATCTCATCAAGTGTTTCCCCAATGTTCCTAACATTCTGACTAAAGGTCGTAGTGTTATCATCGTCTTTTATTGGGTGTATAGTGTCAACTGTTTCTGTTGTGGCTGCTAGTGTTTCCTTATATAGGGTCTGCGTCTTCGATGTGAGATTTATTAACCGTAATGGTACGCAACCATGCCTGGCATCTACCAGTGAACGCGCTACGAGAACACCATTCATTGCCAGCGTACCGCTGGGTATTGACTCGACTATTGCTTCTTTCATATATGCCAGTTCTTCAGGTCTGGCTTGCACCTGCGCACCGACTATCATTTCTGCACCGGGTGGTATGGCAACGGTAGATTCAATTGTTATTCTGAACACAGAGGCAACTAATTGGCTTTGCAGTTTACAAGGTAGGGTATGTTCGCCAATGTGAAACTTGCTATTGGTTACATCTATCATACAGCTATGACTAAACATAAAATCATAGCCAATAATAGCAGGGGCCTCCACATCCGCCACGGTTATGCTATGGTGTATGGTAGTATCGTTAAATTTAATGGGCAGAGTTACAGTGCCTAGTGGCACGCTAACATCACCATTGGCCATGCGGAGTTTGGTACCGAGCGAGTTTAGCTCGGGTCTCTTATTTCGGGGTATTTGTTCAAACATCTGCGGGTTAATTACAGTTACAGTACTGCCAGTGTCGAGCAGTGCATGCAATTTTAACCCATAGATATCTATGTCAACATAAAGGGCATCTGGTTTACTACCTGATGTTTCACGCTTTTCACCTGAGGGTCTAAAATTGGTATGATCAATAGCTGAGGCTTGACCCTCGGTCCCAGCTAATTCCAGTTTCCCTGGTTCTGTTGGTGATTGTAAGGTTGGGGATTTTGTCTGGTGGTGGATTGTGTGTATGTCCGAGTATTTCCACGACCACGACTACTATTATATGAGTTATGTGTGGGTGGGGTTCCATTTGTCGAGTTTCTGTTGTTATTGTATGGACCTCTAGCCAACGGTTGAGGTAACCCTCTACCTAGGCGACTCTCGTGGTTCCGACTAGAGTGAAAATTAGGTTGGGTATTCTCAGGAGTAATCTCAGAATTATAGGGACATGTGTCGAGAAAATGACCCTGCTGATTGCAATACTGACATACTTGGGACTGTCTGAAATTTGGACAATCGCATGCGATATGGCCTGGTTGCTGGCATCTATAACACACACGGTGGTCAGGTACCTGCGTGTTAGATCCAGTTCCATTTTGTTTCTTATTTATACTTTTTATTTCACGCAAAACATCGGAACATTCTCTTAACAACTTGGTTTGGTGGTCAACATTAGTTCCTGTGCAGATTTCTGACTGCATTCGGATTCCTTGTCTGGCCGTCTGGCGACCATTTCTAAATTTCGCCGCCTCATATTTCATTGCGATTCGAAGGCCTTCCTCTATTGTTTGGGGCTCCTTCATTGTAATAAATTGCTCGAGATTCCAGTCATTTATTGCCTCAATAAAGCAGTCTAGAGCTAGATCTTGCCTATGGTCACTGGGTAGAGACGGATAGGCGAGCCGTGTCAGACGCTTAATATCCTGTGCTAATTCAGGGAGGGGCTCGTCTTTTCTTCTCAGGCGTTGTTTCATTTGCGCTTTATACAGTGTCGACTGGTTTCCCGGTTGAAACCGATCTGTTAAAGCAGAAACCAACGCATTGAAATCAGTGTGGTATCTAGAGTCGAGTTCGCTTAGAATTGACTGTGCAGCACCACGCAGACTACATGCCAATTTTATCGCCTGTGTTTCATTGTCCCAGTTATTCCCGCGAGCTGCAATTCCAAATTGCACCCAATAATCATGCCAGCTGCCTGTTCCATCATACGTGCCTATTTTTACTAATTCTGATTTATTATTTCGTGGAGTAAATGACGGTGCATAGTCGAACCTGGTGGGGCGTTGATTATGGTCATTGTACATTCCTCGATCGGATTGTACTCCACAATCTCTCGGTCTGGGGGACAATGATCTGTAGCGATTGCTCATATTTATGTTTGTATTCGTGGGACGTGATATTTCATGATATGGCTCATATGCCAATCTATCACGTTGGATATCATTTACTCGCGGCGAGTGATAGGACTGATTTCGCCGGGCCTGCTGAAGCCCATCACGCCTATTGCCTTCACTTTCTTGCTCCGTAGAAAATACGGGAGCCTGTGGGTCAGGTGCGACTCGCAACTCTAATAGTAATATTTGAAACTGAGATTTAAGAGCCGACATCTCGGCGCGCAAATTCTCATTATTTTGATCGTCGCTGGACTTATTCGTTCTATCGAGATCGATAACCGATCGGGACTGTACTAAATGTTCTCTGTCATGGGGAACCCTAAGACGGACTTCACCACTAGGGGAGCCCAGTACAGTGACATGATCGTCATGGGAGAAGGTCGGGAAATCTGATCCGAGGTCCTGGTGTTCATTTTGTGATAAACGGCCTTCTCCCGGGACGGTATACAGGTGCCCAAGATCGCCTTCTTCAATAGCTTCAATAGATGCCATTGTACGAAATGTACGATGCAAATATATGCTATATGGAGTCTTATAGGGGTTGCTATATCAGGAGTTTATCAGAATAGGTTTAATTCACCACCACACATCAAAATTATAATCAGAATTGTGTGTGCTCTCTAAGCACTTTTACCCGCGGTACAGATTACCCAGTGTAATGTGATGTGTATTGGAAAATTGTGGGCGTATATAAAATACGTCACAAGTGGCTATTAGCACGGTAACCGTATTCCTTGAGAATGGGTACGTTCAGGCTTAAACTGATTTGTTTTTATCCGCAACGCTGCCACCAAATTTGTAACGTCCCGGTGAATCTCAAGGAGATACCGTATGCTCCCTAGGCAAGTCAATCACTCAATCAATCAATCAATCAATGGGGATTGGTAGCGGTAGCGGGCCAAATAATGGGGGCGAAATACCAGTGGTATGTCGTTGCTTATGCGGGTAAGTGAAAGAACAACAGTGGGCAGGAATGCAGTGCTATGTACATATAATTTTCCGT
>JBEVXV010000857.1:0-9868 GCA_040505915.1 Sedimenticola sp.
ATAATGATACCATGTTTTTGTCAAAGCGCGCACAAAAATATATTCAAATTTGAATAATTTTCGCGCGCGCTTTACAAAAAAAAAAAGTGGCGAATTTTTTATTTTCTCCAGTGGAAACCCTGAACACCTTATCAGCTACAGTCATCAAACTTTATACATACCTTTACTATGATATTGTAACAATACTTGCCCTGGCTCTGGTTGGCAGCACAGGTAAGTAATTACAGTCATAAGTTTTACTAATAAGGGAACTTAATGAAATAACAACTCTGTTGAACGATTATCAATATTTAATAAGTCCTAAAGGTGAGTCGTTTTGTCAGGATGACTCGACGGTGTCTCTCTAAACTCTCAGGTAAGTATATGCCTACTATAAATAGGTTATAGAAGCTTGGCGTGCAGTGCGATGGGAAGCGACTGTCGGAAATAGGTTAACAAGGTCATTGTAGATTCAGATGAAATAGGTTTTCGACTTTAATATGTAATAAATGTAATTCTGCTAGATGAATACTAACATCAATGAGATGTAGCGTTGATTTACGGCGATAAAATACGGCAAACAGCAGAATAAATGATGATAAACTGGAAGTCCTTGAAAGTCTCGAGATGTAAATGGGACGAAGTCCAGTTGAATGTCGAATGACAGTCGCTTGCTTATCGAGCTACTTGCCAGGCTTATATACCCTTCAGTTCGTGCGAGGGCCAATCAAAATTCCCGCCGCATAACTTCTTAACCAATCAAAATGGCGGATTTCACAGACGCAAGGGAGATTTGTCCGCCATCTTGAATCGATGAAATATGACACCCAAAATAACAATGACAAATGTCTCTACTGAACAACACTGTTTCTAGACCCGTGCGAGGAGACTGGAAATGGATAGAATCGGACATGCTGCTTTGAAAGACACAACTTTAGCACCCAAGTTGCTTTAAAAGTGTCTCCTCGCACGCGAAAGTGCGGCTCAAAAAGTGACAAAATACGACAAAATGTGACACTTCGCTCGCTAAAAACAACAACATGGCATTTGATGCCAACAAAGAGCGTGCGGTCACGCGGTTTTCATAACAAGCAAGGATTACTGAATAAATCATGTCAGTTGTACCCGGACTCAAGTGGAATTGGCTCGAAGAAGTCAAAAGGTAAGTGACTTCTCAAAATCGAATCGAGCGTCGGACAAATGGGTACCTATATTTGGACATAACCAGTAACCGACAACATTCCAAAATTGCGTTCTATCACCTATAAGTTCCACATAAGCCGGGAGATGGCATATTATGCTGTTTAATCCCTCAATACAACTTGCCACATTTTATATCAAGGGAGTAAGAGCACAAATGACATCCCCAGGCCGAAATTAATGGGGCCAAACTTGATCCGGTCCAACTGACACAAACTGAATAATGGAACCCTAGTTCCATTACACTCCCCCCACCTTAGAAATTGCACAACTTCCATGTTGTGCGCAGATTAACATGAATACAGTAGCGACCCTAGTGGTACAATATTAATATAGTAGTGTTAAATTATCCGGCCATATCCTAGT
Source organism: Sedimenticola sp. (assembly GCA_040505915.1). GTDB lineage: Bacteria > Pseudomonadota > Gammaproteobacteria > Chromatiales > Chromatiaceae > Vondammii. The sequence goes on from JBEVXV010000857.1 coordinate 1,546, forward strand.
AGAACATAATAATGATAATGAATATGTGGTGGCGAACAAGACACCGGGCTCCATGATAATGATGGACAGTAACACCTAGCCCTGATAATGATGGACAGAGATTAAATAGTAGAATCGGATGGTAACATATGGTAGTTAAAATTGAATGATACAGTTCCTAAATGGTCATTATGGTATAAAGTAGTAGTTAAAGGGTGGAATGATAATGAATTTAAAGTGGAGTGAATTTAAAGTGGAGTGTTAAATGTCCTAATACAAATAATACTGGGGTAATTGATATAAATGTCCTAAGTTGTGCCTGACTTTGTCCTATTTGTTATTGCTCATTACCACTTCAGGCGTAGCGGGATGTTCGCAGTGTCCATCACACGGATGTGCCGGTCGACCGACTTATCACGGCACTGGGCCGCCTGGCTCATCATTGTCACCAAGGACTGGTTGGTGTCTCTGTTCAGCGCGACCTTACGGAGAGCGGCGAAATTAGAGAACCGCATGCGGTGGCCAGTAGAGATGGAGAGACCACATTGGGCGCCTGGCAGCCGAAGGAAATTGTACTTGGAGAGTACCGTGTCGCTCTCCGGGAACCCGGACAAACCAACGTCAAGAGACATGGCCGCATACTCATAGGCCTGCCGTTTCCTCTTAGCCGAGAAGTCACGCCAGCCCTTGGGGGGCCACTTTAGACTGTTAACCTCACCCTGAAAGGTGACTGCCTCGTCAGCAGACCAGAGTCGTGGGGCCGGGGGTAATAATGGCATTACCCCCTGCCTCAGCAAACTAAGTGCTGCAGCCGAGGCACTCTCCGGCACTTCAGGGCGAGCGGACGGAGGGACCGAGGGAAGGGATTCACACGCGACACTGATCGATAAACTGGCGGACACACTGGGGGAGTCACTGGGGCACTGCGACACGGTGGCACTGGGTACGCGGGGCTCGCGGGGCATGACGATGGCGGCGGCGTCCACCACCGGGTGGATCACAGGACGACGGATCGGCGGATCGACGTAGCTATCGACGGAGTCGATGCATGACTCCGACAGATCCAGCATGTCGGCCACGATCTCGGACATTTCTTGGAGAACCTTGGCAGGGGCTGGTGTTGTTGTACCCCCAACCAGCTGATTTGATGGGTTGGATAGCGAGTTGTGGATCTTCCGTACTGTGTCCTCGTTCCGTATAGTGTCCGGGGATAAAGAAACACGGTAGCCCTCCTGGCCGTCCTTAACCACGTCTACATGGCTTCCATCTGCCGATGCAGATAATATTGCCACATGAGGATGGATGGCGGGATGGGAGGGCGAATAAGCCTCGGGAACCTCCGCCACGCGCATGGCGAAAGACGTGTATACGGACGGTTGGACGCGGGGCGGCTGACGTTCGTCGGAGAGCGGGGTGGCAATGGCGAGAAGCCAGCCCTGCTCCCATTCATCCATGTCACGGGATAGTCCTGTCGGGTACGACCGCACCAGGGCCCTGATAGCGTCCATCGCCACGATCGCGTTGGCGTGTTCGGTTGGTGTGGGCCGCACAACTCTCGAGTACACGTCCGGGTGGAGAGAAAAGTAGAACATAGTACTTTCGATAAATAGGTCGCCCGGAAGAAGTAAGTCAAGTCCCTTGTGGAGGTGATCCACGTGCCGCTTTAAATCCCAAACACGCAACTGCCGGGCCGTCCCGTAGCACCATGGGCACACCACGTGAAGCTTCAGGTGTTTTGGTCCCCCCAGGTGTTTCTTTAGGTCTGTCATGGATTTCGTCGGTTCATCGCAAAGCCAACATTGGACGTCCATGATACTGGAAGAATAATGGATTGTTAATGATAATGTCAGCCCTCCTTATTCAGTTAATATGTGTTATTAATTCATACTTTATGTTCAGTTAACAGTAATCTATTCTCATACTTATGTAGACAAGGGTTCTCCACATTGGATTTCTTCACATATGGACTGTTTGTTGTTCACATACTTCAATGTCATACAGACTTGATATCAGGTACTGCAGTTAAATGTTAAATTAAAGCTAAAGCCAGTAACATATCTGGGCATTTAGCGGCGGCCATCTTGCAAATTCAAATAGGCCTGGACAGCCTATACTCGCAATCGTAGAGCACTGGTTGATCAGGCCAGTCTATACCTTTCATCTCCATGACACCATATTTCCATACTTCATGTTATTTGAGAGTTGACTACTAGTAGAACGTTTAGTATAAAACTTTAGTACCGATATACGTCTCTGGTAGAATTAGTTATTAATTCTCCACTTTGTTATCACCAAATTGGGGAGTCCTTGTTTACTCTAAGTCGTTTAACAGTTAGTATTCACTGATTCTCGGTTGATAGTTTAAGTCTCTTGTGGGGTATTGCGTTTACATCCCTTTATGTGATTATGGTGGGGAGGAGTGTCACTGTTCCGTACTTTTTGTTTGCATTTTCTGATTTTTCTTGTATTTTTTTTTATAGTTTTCTTTTGGTTTCATCAACACGAACAATATAAATTGTAACTCAGGGCTAAACACCCATGTCTATGTATTTATTTCACAGGACTGTCTATATCAGTCCCTCGGGTTTAACACTTCTTCGTTTTATCATTTATTGGATCAGCTTTACATTCTTAAACCAGCGCGGTAATGTTGATGCAGCATACGGCCTCATGCGATCGATGTGAATTGCTTTCGCGGGTTTATTCGCGGTTCTCTTAACCAGGTAGACCATGTCGTCAATCTTCTTGGTGATGAGACACGGACCCTTCCATTTGCAGGTGAGCTTGGAACAGACGCCCACCTTGCGACTCGGATCGTAAATCCAGATCGGTTGACCGACAGTTAAGGACCGATGTTTGGCTTTCAAATCGTAATGACGTTTCCGGTAAACGGCATGAGATTTCAGCGCTTTTCGAGCCACGTCGTGACTTCCTTCTAGTCCGTGACTTAGGTTGTCCACATACGCGTCAACATTCTCTGCTGACGGCTCTGCCACGGGCGTACCGATCATGGCAGTCAGTGGTAGGGTGACTTCCCGACCGAACACTAGTCGATTTGGCGTGAATCCCGTTGTTGTATGTCGAGACGCGCGGTAGGCCATCATGACCTGTTGGAGATATGTGTCCCATTTATGTTGCTCCGTCTCACAATACATGGTCAGCATGCTCGTGAGTGTCCTATTAAATCGTTCCACTACCCCGTTAGCTTGTGGCCTCATTACTGATGTAGCTATTTTATTTATCTTCAGATGCTCGCATACCGATTGGAACAATTTGGCTTCAAAACATTTCCCAAGATCGGATAACAGGATCAACGGTGCTCCCATTCGTGTGATGAAGTTGTCGATCAGCGCGGTGGCGACTGTGCTCGCCTCCGCATCTGGGATAGCGACGGCCTCGGTCCACTTGGTGAACAAGTCAACGATAGTGAGTACGTATCGGTTTCCACGGTTTGTAACTGGAAGGGGACCTAACAGGTCGACAGCCACCTTTTCCATGGGTTCACCCACCTGACAGCTCCCCAATGGCGCTTTGGTCGGTTTTGCCGGTTTACGAGCTGCACACCGGTTACATTGTTGACAATAGTTCTTAACTGTTGCGGACATAGCTGGCCAGTAGAAATTCTGTCGGATACGCTCTAATGTCTTATCTGTGCCTAAGTGACCAGCTGTAGGGATGTCGTGAAAATAGTGGAGCACATCAGCTTGCTTGCACTCCGGTACGACAAGCTGTAGATGGGAATTAGTATTGTCTATGGTCCATTTACGGTAAAGTAATCCCCCGTGTAGCTCTAGACGCTCCCACTGCCTCCACAATGTTTTTGTCTTTGAACTGGAGCCTGCTATTTGATTCCATGTGGGCTGCTTCTTGCACTCAAAGGCGGAAATTATTGGTCCGATATGTTCGTCTGTTGTTTGTTCATTACTTATATCGCTTGACAACCAACCGTCTAACAACCACTGATTTTGTTTCAGTTCATCAGATGACAGACGCTGTTGTTGCGCCCGCGTGGTGACACGGACATGGGAAACTGCATCGTCCACGGGTGTACCGTAGTTGGGTGTCGACGTCGAATGCGGTGTATCTGACGTGCTTACATCAGACTCAATGGTGGATGACGGTTCCGACTCGGCATGGTCGGATATCAACGGCAGTAACGACACACATGTCGGCAGAGATTCCGACATGATGTCGTCGGGTGTCGCCAACATCAGTGACGCCACAAATTCCGAGGTAGCGACATCAGATGGCGACACGGATTCCACCACGCCTCGAGATTCGGGTTCGGATGCCGAGTGCTTGGCATCTTGGCTCCGCTGCTCGTTCCGTTGACAGACGTTACAGGGTCGTCGGCTCAAGGCGTCTGCGTTAGTGTGAAGACGACCCGGGCGATGGGACAAGTTCAAATTGTATGATTCAAGATACTGCAACCATCGTGCCGTCTGGCCTTCTGGGCCTTTCAGGTTCTTCATCCATGATACTGCCGCGTTATCCGTCCGTACATGGACTTCTTGACCATACAAGTAATGGTGAAAGTGTTTTACACTAGTTACTAAACTCAGAAGTTCTTTCCGGGTGGTGCAGTATAGCACTTCATGTTTGTTTAGAGTCTTGCTCATGTACGCTATAACGCGCTCGTCATTGTCCTGAATTTGGCTTAGAACAGCTCCCATCGCAAAGTCAGAGCAATCAGTGTCCAGTATAAATGGCACGCCTTCACGCGGAAAACCAAGTATCGGCGCGGAGATTAATGCTTCCTTCAATGTGTTGAACGCCTGTTGAGCCGCTGGTGGCCACTTGAACTTAACTCCCTTTTCGCCGAGTTGGTACAGCGGTTTTGCGATTTTACTAAAGTCCTGTACATATCGCTTGTAATAGGAGGCGAGGCCGATGAACGATTTGAGATTTTTAGCCGATGTAGGTACGGGCCAGTCGCGTACTGTTGCGATCTTGTCATCGTCCGTGGCTACACCTTCGCTAGAAACTACATGTCCTAATACTTTCACAGTTTTCTGCAGGAATGCGCATTTCCTCGGCTTCAGCTTGAGTCGGGCTGCTAATAACCTTTGGAAAACATGTTCAAGTCTTACTAGGCTTTCATCGAGAGTTAAACTTGGAACAATAATATCGTCCATGTAAACGCAACACTCGGTCCATTGTAACCCGCGGAGTACTTCGCCCATTAACCGGCTGAACTCGGATGGCGCGGTAACTAGTCCATAGGGGAGCCGAGTGAAGTGATAGAGCCCCAAGCTGGTTGAGAACGCTGTTTTCTCCATGTCGTTCGGTTCAAGTCCCATTTGTAGGTACCCTTGATTTAGGTCCATACAACTGAAGTATGTGGATCCAGATAACGATTCCAAACATTCGTCCACGCGAGCTAACGGAAATGAATCCTTCTTTACTACCTGATTGACTGCACGAAAGTCCACACAGAACCTCGTACTTCCATCTTTCTTGGTTATCAGGACAATAGGAGAGCTCCATGGACTGATGCTTGGTTCAATGACACCCCGGGCTAGCATTTTCTTTATTTCTTCGCGCTCTACCTCCCGCTTTCCTAAGGGCAGACGTCGAAAGGGTTGTTTAATGGGTGTCGCCCCTTGTGTATTAATGTGGTGTCGGACGATGTTTGTAACACCGAGGTCGTCATCCGATTTCGCAAAAACATGTCGATACTTGATTAATAATTGTTCCAACTTCTTGCTTTCTGATGGGTCCAGGTGAGCTGAACTTCGTTTCAGTAGATCAACTAGGTAATCTGGGACCTCTTGTAAAGTGTCAGTTGTTTCACAGCTCACCTGGGCACACCGCGTCATATTGTCTGTTTGACATGATAAAGATTCACACACTCCTATGGTAGTGTTGGAATTAATAGTTACATCTTGGTCTTCAGAATTTATTATGTTGATGTCGGTATTCGTCCCGGCTAACGAATACAAACTGTCCAGAACGTGTACCTGATTATGTTGATTTGATTTGGGGTGCATGTATACAGCTTCTGACATATGTTCTGCATTTGGGATATTCACATTCACCCAAGAGGAAGAGTTTGCGGGTACTTTTACAGTGTTGGACACAATTATTCGGCAGACATTACATGTTTCACCTCCAGTCCAGCATTGTATTTGATCATCTGCAGTTGTCATGATTACTTTCTCATAGTCAATTTTCTGGATGTGTTTCATTAAGAAATCTTGGCCGATTATTCCCTGCGGTTTCATGTCACAAACAATTATGGTGTGTAGATAATTAGTGTCCCCGAGTTTAATGTTCATATCAGCGTACCCATACACCGTTAAGGCACTGCCGTTCACATCATTCACCGTCAGTTGCAGTTCATTTAATTCAGGTCGGGTGCTGGAGTCGAACGTTTCGTATACTTTGAAGGAGATGAGAGATGCTGTGGACCCGCTGTCAATCAGAAATTTGGTGGATACTCCCTCGATTGAACCACCAGTGTAAAAACCATTATCCCAAGCTGTAACCTGTCCCATACGTAAAGATACAGAAGTGTCTATAGACCCCTTATTCACATCAGCCGACTCCGGGTCTATTGGGTCAACTGCTTGCCGTTTCCCTGCGCACTAGGAGCTGCTTGCATGCCAGATGAAAATCGGGCGTTTCCGGCATTGGGCATTCGACCGTCACGAGGCATTGGACAATCTCTGTAGAAGTGATCAGGCGAACCGCACTGGTAACAGACAGGTGGCCCTGATCGTCTCCCTTGAATTGGCCCATTCCAGTTTGGTGGTGGCGGTGGTGGTTGTCGGTAGACATCCATCTGCCTACGCTCAAGTCGGTCTATGCGGTCGGTTAACTGTTCGAGGGACCGCTCAATGCGTTGAGACGACTTAGTGTCTGGATCAGTACGGTTGCTTTGCTTTGACTGTACCATACGAACAGTAGATTTCGCTGTTTTCGGGGCGGTTTCCCCGAACAAGTCCTCATATGTCTGTATGATCTCCACCGCCTTCTCGACTGTGTCACATTCCTCGGTAATGCACCTATATCGGAGCTCAGGTGATGTCGATTTCAGTAGCTGCTGCATCCCCAACATATCTTGTGCAGCAATGCCGAGGTTGCTATACGCCTTCCTTGTGAGACGCCGGATATCGTCGCCCAGTTCAGCAATCGACTCCCCCGGTTTCCTCTTGCGGTTTTCTAGCCGAGAAGCCCACAGTGGTTTTTGTTGGTTGCCTCCGAATCGCGCAGCTAATTTACTGGATAGTATGGTAAATGAGTCCTTCTCCGCTTCAGATAAGTTCAACAGATACAACTGGGCTTGTCCCCGCATACACGCCAATAATGTCAATGCTTTTGTTCTCGGGCTCCAACCCCCAAGGCGTGAGCACACGTCGAAATGACTGATGAACGATTCCCAGTCACCCGCTCCGGAGTAAGTTTCAGGCTTCATCGATGGCCCGCGACGGTATGTACTGTAGTGGCGTTCCTCGGTGTAATGTGTGTCACTCGGGTAGTCGCGATTGTTCCTTGGACGGTTATAAATCTCATTGTGACGGATGTGATCACGACTTCTTGAATGGCGAGGGGTGTCGTCATCCCTCACTGGAGTTACGCGTTTCCTACGTGAAGATCGCGGGTCTTCGTATAGCGGGGGTATACCGTCACCATCTGCCCCAAAGTCTCGCGTACCGATTTGACTCACTGGTGCATCCACCTGCACCCCCAGAAGGTTACCAGGCGAATTACTGCGACGCTCGCCCTCACGGTTACCACATACGGCTTCCTGTAGTTCGGTTTCAGAGTCAGATATGGGCGCAACGTCTGCGTCCTCAAACTCGTCCCCGCTGGTCATGTTATCTCTCACATCCTCGTCACTCCGGCCGCTGACCGCGTTTATTTGAACTTCAGAATCCGAGTCAGACATTATGTTATATTTAGATTATCAATGTTTGTTAATCAATGAATACAATAAAGTTTGTCTATTTTATGTGTATTTGTTATTGTCACTCCTAACGTCACTGTTATGTACACTATTGTACACTAAGAGTATATCCGCATTTAGTGTATTAAAATGTATTGACTCAATCGAGGGTCGGTCCTTCACCTTAAACGTGTTGTCCTTTTCAAAATCCAGTTACTGTTTTTATTCCAGTCCCATTTTACTTTTTGTTATACTTTTTGTTTTTGTTTTTATTATAAATACCACCACACTGCACCCGCACTGTCCACACTATCGGCAGAGTTCTTTTATGTTCGCGCAATAAACATCCCACCTCTGACACCAAATGTAACAATACTTGCCCTGGCTCTGGTTGGCAGCACAGGTAAGTAATTACAGTCATAAGTTTTACTAATAAGGGAACTTAATGAAATAACA
>JBEVXV010000858.1:0-3921 GCA_040505915.1 Sedimenticola sp.
GACCAATTTGAGCAACCCGAACAGTATGATGATTATGAGTGTGATGAAAATGTTAGTGAGTACCACCCTTATGATCCCGAAAATTGCATTGACACTGAATCATTGGAAGAGGGTGCATCGGCATATGAACCGTCATTGAAAAAACAGAAAATGTCCGAACACTCTGTTTTCAAGAATTTATGTGATAAATTCAACCACAAAGAAGTTGTTGACAGCGAGGTCAATGATGACCTAGTTGGTTTCATCAACACAGCATTTCGTGATGGAATCACAGATGAACGGCAAAATGAAATAATGAAAGAGATCAATCGGCCACAGAATTGTGAGGCGCTCGCAAAGACTCGAGTTAATCAGAGTATTTGGCGGTTGCTAAAGCCACACACACAGACTGAAGATGTAAAAATGCAGAATGTTCAGTCATTAGTGATAAAAGCAGCATCGAACTTGGCAAAATTACTTGATAAGGGTGGTGATGTTCTTGACCCTGAAATGTTGGAGTGGGGCACAAATGCTCTTGGGCTGTTGGGACAGTCTAACAAACAAATAAACAATAAGAGGAAAGAAGCTCATAAATTGGATCTCGATCCTAAATACCAACATCTCTGTTCTTCTGCTTTCCCATTTACTGACAATCTATATGGGGACGATGTAAACAAGAATGTACGTGAAATATCAGACATGAATCGTCTCGGCCGAGATGTTGGTCGTGGCATGGGCCGCGGTAGACGTCCATTCAGAGGGCGCCCCTTCAGGATGCGAGGTAGATCCTGGGGGAGAGGAGTTGGTCGTGCACTGCCGAGATGTACAGACACATATGCGTCGGCAGGGCCAAAAAACCCCAGACAGGGGCACAGGAGGTAGAACAGGTAAACACAGGTTTTAAGGCTGGCAGACTGAAAGATTTTGCAGAAAATTGGAGAAAAATAACGAATGATGAAACTATTCTGAATATAGTTCAGAATTGTTCAATTGACTTCATTGATGATGTAAACCCAATTAATACAAGGATTCCACCTTGCTACTTCAGTGCAACAGAGAATTTTGTTATTGATAATGAAATTCAAACACTATTAAATATGGGTGTCATTATTGAAGTCAATCATGAACCAGACGAATATCTTTCTCCAATTTTTATTGTTCCAAAGAGAAATGGGGAATATAGGATGATTTTGAATTTAAAACAGTTGAATGAATACATTGTATATCATCATTTCAAAATGGACACCTTTGAGTCCAGTTTAAAGCTCATAAAGCACAACTGTTGGATGTCGAGTATAGATCTTCGGCATGCGTATTACTCTGTCCCCATGTTGAGTGACCAGCAAAACAAACTTCGGTTTGTAAAGTCGGGTAAAGTGTACCAATATGTGTGTTTACCGAATGGGATTTCCTGTGCTCCGAGAATTTTTACAAAACTCATGAAACCAATTTATGCATCTCTGAGGCAGCTTGGACATTCAAACTCTGGCTACATTGATGATTCACTGCTTGTCGGTGATACCTCACAAGAATGTGAGAAAAATGTTATGGACACTGTCGATGTTATGGAAAGTGTCGGCTTCATCATTCATGAAAAGAAATCAGTTTTCAAGCCGACACAATCTATTGACTTTCTAGGGAACCACATTAATTCTGTAGATATGGTAGTGACATTACCACAAAGGAGAGTAGATGTGATTGTCCAAGAATGCAAAGAAATGCAAAAATTGGTCGCCATACCAATTAGACAAACCGCCAGAGTACTTGGTCTTATGGTATCCAGTTTTTCTGCCGTAGAGTTTGCTCCATTGCATTATCGCACCATTGAGCGGGAAAAAACAAAAGCGTTAAAAATTTCCAAAGGCAAATTTGACCAGAAAATGTTGGTCACATGTGCTATAAAGTTAGAGCTTAACTGGTGGATTGAAAATTTGAACAGCCAGAAAAGAGTGATTGACCACGGTAATGCTGATATTCTCATTGTCTCAGATGCCTCACTTTCTGGTTGGGGTGCAATATGTAATGGCAGCAAAATCGGTGGCAGATGGAAACCAGATGAATGTGACAAGCACATAAATTGTCTGGAAATGTTAGCAGCACTAATCGGTCTGAAGGCGTTTTGTCGAGAGCACCATGACACACATGTGCAGATTCAAAGTGATAACACTTGCACTGTGGCATATATTAACAATATGGGCGGAATAAAATCAGAGCAATGTAATGAATTAGCAGTTGAGATGTGGTCATGGTGCATTCAGAGACGCATTTGGCTGAGTGCTACTCACATTCCCGGTCATGAAAACCAGGCAGACCATTATTCTAGAAATTTCAATGAAAATATTGAATGGATGTTGGATAGAAATACTTTTCTGACCATTTCACATATTTGGGGTTTGCCCGAGATGGACATGTTTGCATCTAGGGCAAACAACCAAATACAGAGATACGTCTCGTGGAAACAAGACCCAAATTCTGAGCATGTGAATGCTTTTACATTTAATTGGTCAAGTATTTATTTCTATGCATTCCCTCCTTTCAGTCTGATTGGCAGAGCAGTCCAGAAGCTGAGGAGGGACAGGGCGGAGTGCATCATGATTATCCCGCTGTGGCCAACCCAAGTGTGGTACCCGACAGTGATGGAGCTTTTAGTCGATCATCCAGTGATTATTTCGATGACGAGCAGAACTCTATCAATACCAAATACAGACAAAGTGCACCCGTTATCCAAAAGATTACATCTTGTTGCATGCCGGTTATCAGGCAAACCATTGCAAAACGAGGTGTTTCAAAACACGCTACCGATATCATCTTGGCGTCCTGGCGCGGAAATACTCAGAAACAGTATACAGTGTATATCAAGCGGTGGCTTCAGTACTGTGATAAAAAACAGATTAATACAATTCAAACGGATGTAACAAATGTATTAGATTTTTTGACAGAATTATTTCAGTCTGGAAGTGGTTATAGTGTGTTGAACACAGCACGTTCAGCTTTGTCTGCAATTGGTTTGGTCGTGGAAGGATTTTCTGCTGGTGCACATCCACTGGTGATTAGATACATGAAAGGGGTGTTTAATCTAAGACCAACGCAGCCTAGGTATAGTCAGACCTGGGATGTTAGTACTGTGTTAGTATATCTGAAAAAACTATCACCTGTAAGGAAGATATCCTTAAAGTTGCTTACATATAAGTTGGTGATGTTGATTGCATTGACATGTGCCAGTAGAGCGCAATCGTTACACTTATTAGATATTGCAAATATGAAGAAAGGGTGTGATACATATACGTTGTACTATAGTGGGTTATTAAAGCAGACACGTGCAGGGTCTGCAAACCCGGTTGCTGAACTAAAATCCTATCCTCCAGACAGGAGGTTGTGTGTTATTTTTGTTCTAAAAGAATATTTGAGGAGAACATTGCTATTGAGGAAAAATTATTCATGTCTCTTCTTGAGCTATATAAAACCGTATAAACCAGTGACAAAAGACACCATTAGTAGGTGGTTACGTGCGGTTATGCAAAAGTCAGGTATAGATGTGAATCAATTCAAGTCTCATAGTATACGGGGTGCAAGCACCTCAAAAGCCTTAAATAGCTTTGTACCAGTAGACAAAATATTAAAAGTAGCGGGCTGGTCAAGCACCAGCACATTCAGAAGGTTTTATAATAAACCAATAGGTGATAATGACTATGCAGCAGCAGTTCTGAAGTTGTAAGACTGCAAATGTAATATATGTCTACTCTGATACATGTATGTTGGTTAGATACTGTGATGGATTTTGGAAATCATTAAATTGCATAACATGACACATGTATGATTAATATTGAAGTTTTCCGAATCTAGCTTTGAAGTCTCATATGAGACCGGAAGTAGTTATGACGTAATAGAATCCCCCAGATAAACGAGACTTACCTGTAAGTTGATGTTTGGCTGGGATTCTAT
>JBEVXV010000859.1:0-6864 GCA_040505915.1 Sedimenticola sp.
TGTACGTATTAGACATCAATCCGTATTATACGTTCAATACGAAGAGGAAAGGTCATTGTCGTCTAGAAATTACATTCGCCAAGCCATTACCAGAGAGTGTTAGTTTACTCATGTACGGAACATTTCCGCAAGTGTTAAATATCGACGACGCCAGAAGTATATTTATACAATGAACAATTTCGAAATATCGGATATCGTAAATCGATACGACGTTATAGTGTGCGCCACGGACGAATTGCCAATATTTTCCGAGAAACCCGGGCTATATATCGTGAACACCGACTACAGTTGGAACGGCGGAATGCATTGGGTGGCATTCAATTTCCCGAAACACGGACCCAGCGAATTCTTCGATTCTTTAGGACACGAACCGGAATATTATCACGATGTATATAGAAACGCATTGATAGCCAATGGACCGTCGTACCTAATGACATTAACACCCATTCAAGCCGAAGATTCCGACGCGTGTGGACAATATTGTATATACTACACGCTGTGTCGAGTGGGAGGTTTATCGATGTCGAATATCGTGCTAACATTTACAGACAATGACCGCGCTGGGAATGACATTAAAATGAAAACCTTTGTAAATAAACTCAAATTATAAATGTTGTGTATATGTATTTATTAGTTCTATTAAAATGACATGAAAACACGAATTATTGTACGTTCACGTCTATAGAGATATCCATTGCAACGTTTTTGACTTCTTTTCACGTTTACTGCCCGCTCCACCGATCTTCCGAGGTCGCCCCGGAGGAAACTGTAGTTTCGATGCGGAACGATTAACGCTAGTTTGTCGTTTCGGAAATTTGTCAACATTTATCTCCCCTTCTTTCGACGCGGGACGATTGGTAACGGGTCGTCGTTTTGAACTTTTGAACGTAACATCATTTATCTCCCCTTCTCTCGATGCGGGACGTTCGGGGACGGATTGTCCTTTTGAACGTTTAAACGTATCACCATTTGTCTCCCATTCTCTCGATGCGGGACGTTCGGTGACGGTTTGTCGTTTCGTACGTTTAGAAGTAACATCATGTATCTCCCCTCCATCAGCATGTATCGGCGTAGTCAGTCCTACGTTGCGTCGAATTAATCTCTGATATTTTGCGTACGGGATTAACACGGATTTTCTCATTGTTGTTTCTGCCACAAATGCGCTTGGACGATCTTGAGTAGCGTTAATATATCCGAACCCTTTCTAACTATGGCCTTTTTCTTGAGTGTATATCCTATAGTCGGATCACCCAATAAACGGATCGTCCGCTGTCGTCGTTTCAGTTTACTACGCTGAGTAGGAGTGAGCGTTATCACGTATCGTAACACGTTGTGGGCAATCTCAGTTAGCGCCTTCAACTGTTCCCGTGACACCGTGTTTAATAACTGCGTTCTCTGATCTCTCGACGCTATCAGGAATAGTTGTAGAAAATGCCGCTGTTCCTTAATGTGCTTCATGTTAGTATTCTTATGGGGGGGGGTTTACCGCTGGCGTTCTTATGCTATATCGTATAAATCACGGGGTATTGTCCCGGAAATATGTCTGTTCTTATGCGATACGAGTCATCGCCGTGCGGAGAGGTATCCACTACCAAATATCCATACGGACGTTTTAAAGCGTCTTGATACGCTTCAACAAACGTTTTCGATTTGCCCGGGAATAATTGTCGACCTAACGTGGATATTTGCGATACATCTCGCATGTTTTTCATCAGAATCAGGTACCACGTGTTCAACGCGATAGTTCTCGCGTGCTTGCCTTTGCCATATAAGTTTTGCGTGATGAAAACGACGCTGATCTTTCTATGATGACACCCCTGCGTAAATAAAAGTTCCATATCCGGGTTCTGAACCACTTCGTGAGCTAGGTCGTCCACTATAATTAATCTGTGTCTGCGGTCGCTAGTTAGTTCATCGAGTTCGACCGAAGAAAGCAAACCTTGCCTCGACGTAAAATTCGGAAGAGTTCTCTCCATTTCATCAAACAACGGCTGGTGAATCCCGTAACAATATATTGTCTCTACGGGCGGTGTTTCTGAGTACATAAACTTCAAATGTTTGAGAAACTCGAACGTTAGGTAACTCTTGCCGCTTCCCGACATACCGCTGATGCAGATACTGGAACACGGTTCGAACGGAAGCGAGGTCGTTGACATCGTTATTTCAATTTTGGATTAGGCAGAATATACCCGATACAACTGCTAAGTAGACTGATCCAAACCTCCGTCAATGCGTTGCCCATTGACAGATTTACTACGGCGGCGATGGCTATAATGTACACGATGATGATCTGGCAAAAATATACTATTTCGGATTTTGGGATATTACTTCCCATGAAAGTCCACCGATCACCGCTTTCGTTTTCCATTGCTCTTATAGATGTCTTTAACATTATGCCCGAAGCGAATGTAGTTCTTATGCACTTTGGTCTAGCTAATTAGATTATTACACTGACCTTTGTCACCGGCTTGAGCGTAATTCGATGTCCAATGGGTACACTGTATATGTCAATGGAATCACGTAAACATTGGACATCGCGGACAGGGTTTCATTCCGTCCGTTCATTGGTGTTATAGACTGCACAATAATTACATTCTACGACACAAACGCCACCTAGCACCGAATACTGGCATTTGATTATTTACCCAAACCTTTACAACACGTAGGAGTAGGTATATGATCAACTGCGTGTGTTTTGGACTATTATTTGAAAACGTGTACATGTAAAAGTTTACTACAACAATAAATAAAGTGTGCACGTTGAACATCTAACGTGGCGAAGTAAAGACCCGCGAATATACACGTACATCATTATTTCGTGTACGGATATAATAACCAAAACAAAAATATGTATGACAACAAACGAAACGGTCATTACATAAATCGAAACGTGACTTAAGAAACTTCGTAAGTCGTGACCGAAAATAAAACGATCCCAATGGGAAAATACGTACAAATGGATGAGAATATGAGCGATGTCAAATGTAGTTAAATAAAGTTGACATAAAATATGTTGAGCGTAACTGTTTACAGAACGCATAGAACCGGAAAACATCTCGGATAAAATGGTACGCATGCGTATTCATATCTTACATTTCATATACATACACGATCAATGAAACACAATTGTATGGTATATTGTTGTTGTCGTGGTTTCTTTTCATGCCACACGATTTTTTTTTGCGGCTGTCTCTCTTACTCTTTTTTATGCCACACGATTTCTTTTTGCGGCTGTTTTTTTTTTTTTTTTATGCCACACGATTATTATTTTTTTTTTGTTGTGGCTGTCTTTTTTTTTTCATACCACACAATTTTGTCTCAACACACTTTTTGGTACAGGGATAACGTTTAACACGAAATGAAAATAATTTAAATATACATACATAAATATACATACATGATAAGCACTATCGAACACGAATATAAATGTTTCGGTTCTGACGAGCTTTTCTTTCGCGTCTATTCGGATTATAATAATCCGAGAAAACAGATAAGATGCGGGACAGTAATAGGGTCTGGGAAAAGGTATATGGATACAAAAACATAATGATAACATATCGATCGGATGTTTAGATCAATCGTTTTCTTTCTTCCGTTTCGAGGGACACAAGACGAGGTCGAGAGGTACAGAGTGAATTCCGTCATCGAGAATTTTTCTTTTAACGTAGAAATACGAAAATCCGCACCTCGTTTGGCTGTAACTAAACATCTTGCGGTCTTTTACTCGAAAACCTTTATTCATCCCGGAATGAGAATTTTGAGTCGTAAGGACGTCTTTGTATATAGCCATTGGTTGTTGAACGAAACGTTTGCTTATACCTTTCGAACTGAATTTTGTTTCGGTATCCCCGCTTACTGCGTACGTTTTAGAGCAGAGACCTACCATTTCGTGACCTTCGAATTCTTTTTTGAATAGACCGGGGGTTCTCTTATCGAACTTGGCATGTTTTGAACAGCATGTACGAGGTAGCCAACGATTTTCCGGGGAATTGTGGCTATCGTCGCACATGTCGGACAGACCCCGCTGAAATTTGTCCTTATGGTCTGGCCTGATGATGTCATCGAGACAAGAAGCGGAGAGTGCCATATACGCGCTATCCGTATCCATCTCGATGTACTCGAAGTCCGATCTAGCAACGTATGTGTCCATAAAATCGAAATAGAACTGCAACATTTTCAGTTTGGCGTATTGCAGGATGAAATACCCGAGCTGTATGGGTAGATCGAGCTTTATTACGCGCTTCGCGAGTTCTATTTCGTAATACTCGTTTCCCTCATCGAGACAGGTCAACTGACGGAACTCGGGAGTGTTGACTGCGAGGCATGCATTATTTTCGCCGCGCTTGTAGTCAATTTTCCTGTGCCTAGTTTTATCCATAATCATGGAGCCATAGGCTGAGTTTCCGATAAGTTTCATCGTGTCCGCGATGATTGCTAGATCGGGCGACGCATCTCCCTCCCGTCTGGCGTTGCTCACTTCGTCCACGAACTTTTCGAAACAAACGTTTTTTCGGAACTCCACTACTTGGTAGATTTTTGTCACGATTAGACCGTGATCCAAGTACCATTTAAGTAATGGGGTAGCGAGAAGTATTTGCCGGGCTTTCAAACCGCTAACGAGTAATCGTCGTGGGCGTTGCGATAACCCGTGTGCCAGCGCGTGAGCTTGCATGTGTTCCCCAATTATATCAAAAGGGATATCCATATTCGCGAACAGCGGGCACATTTCGGAAAAGTATTCGCGGGGAGGCAATGACATACGATCTTTGAAATCCTGGCCCCATTGCTCCGGGACTTCGATGTCGACCTCGACCATGCCGAATAGGTCACCATCTCGGACAGACTTCAGAATTTTGCTTTCCGTTACTTTGCCCCTATTTCGTTGGGCAAAGTGCGGTCTGCTATCGTTTATCATGCCGTATATGCGCGGGTGGTTTTCCCGGAAACGCTTAAATTCGCATTCCCACATCTCTACCACGGCAAAGCCTTTCGAACGAATGTACCGCGTAGTAGCCATCGTTTTGTCGTAATTGGCCTGTCGCTTTTGACACCATTTCTCGTCCTTGATTTTCTTCGTCAGGTCGCATTGATGGCCGTGAAAATAACATCCGTGAAATTGATACACGGTATTTTCCCGGGCATCGAAACCGTCTACCGGATAAGCACCAACGCGCTTTTCTTTACCGTTATTGCGGTAATGACATATGTCTTTGGCTTCGTACTTATTTAAGTAATTCAGCCAATGAAAAGCTTGCTGGTGGTGATCCCTGTAGTCGGGCTTGAAACCTTTTTCCGCGAGACGACGGACGAATATACCCTCGGGCATCGGTTGCCCTATAGCCCACAAATATAGGGCATTCGCGTCGAAGCCTACGATACGTTGACACGGTTTGTCTCCCCTGATCAACGTTTCTCCGGCTTCGTGGTGTCGTGTAAAGATGAGAGACGGACCACCCACGATATTATTAGATATCGTCTCGTATAAATCTTTGTTAGATTTATCGAACAGCGCGAACTCCGCTCCCTCTTTTCTAGCCGCTTGAAACAACATTTGCCTAGCGATTCCCGGCACAGAAATGGCAGTTTTCAAAACGTCTATATTCTTTTCGAAGTAGAACGATTGTAGTCGTTGGACGGCCGTTACAAAAGGCCCGACGTCCAAATCGTTGTACCACGAGAGGAAATCGCGGAATGTTCGCATACCCCGTTGTTGCCAGACATTTTGACAATACTCGTAGTTTTCGTCAGATATATTCTCGTCTTTCAAACTACTGTAAAATGCTGCTTTGGGCGGGAGACTAACGTAATCCAGTTTGGACACATCATCAAACCATTCGTAAGGGTAATATCCTTTCGTTTCTTCGACTTTATAAGCCTTCAGAAATTTGTCATACGAAGTACCGGGGGCCAGGAAATCTTTGATGTCGAGAAACTTGAAGGCGTCAGTTTGTATACAGGCGTATGCATTCGCCTTTTTGACCGTGAAACCATATTTTTGGTTCTCTAGTCTCAGATGCCCGGCCAAACCGGTTAAAACTAGAGGTATATCGTATCGCGAACTGTTAAAACCGAGGACGGGTAGCGTATTCATATAACCAAGCATTTGTCCGTAAAGACGGCGGAGAAGTTTACACTCGCTTACATCACCCTCACTAAGTCCACCCTCAATCGTTTCACTCTCCCCTACTTCAACGATCGTTTCACCATCCTCTACAATCATTGCATCATCTTCTACAGTCATTTCACCATCTTCTACGGTCATTTCATCATTTTTTCCGAACTCTATATCCTTGCCATACTCGCCTATTCTACGTTCCAGTTCTTTCAACACCCACCCCCATTTCTCGCTCGCTAATACGGAACACCTGTCTCGAATCTGATGTAAATACTCTACCATTTGCGACAGCAGCGTATCTAAATCTTCATCGATTATGCACCGCGGCTGATCGAAACCAGTTACGTTTGAACACAACGAGACGCTGATAGGTACGTGTTCTTGCGTATATATCAGTTTCTCGCCGGCGGGATCATCAACTTTTCGCAACAAACTTTCAAAATCGTATACCCCAAACCATTCGAAGAGCCGTTGTTCCACCGGAACAAAGATGCCTTGCATTTCCAACTCATCGAAAATCGTGTTGGACGGTTTATGAAAACCGCCGGGGTATACAAATTTTGTTTTGTGATCGCAGTTTTTCTCGTGCCGCTTGAAATTACCGATATGAGAGAACAATTTGTCGCAGAGTATACAACGATATTTCTTTGCATATTTGTGAAAATCCGTTATATACGACAAATGGTTGCCAAAATTGTTGAGGTACATCGTATCGGCATATCGATCGGGGCTTTTGAATACGGGATACG
>JBEVXV010000860.1:0-1277 GCA_040505915.1 Sedimenticola sp.
ACGAGGACCATTGGACTAGCCCATGGGGACTTGGATTTGATTATTATGCCATTCTCTAGCATATTTCCAACTTCGGTCTCAACTTCACCTTTCAAGGTCAATGGGAGTCGACGAAGCGGTTGTTTTATTGGCGCTGCGTCACCCGTGTTTATTCGATGTTGCACAATATTGGTAGTCCCAATATCATATTTGGACAGGGAAAACACATCTTTGTGTTTTACCAACAGTTGTGTAACATCTGTTAGTTGACTGGGACTAAGTTGATCATTACAACCGTGTAGTAGTCTCTCAATAGGTTCGGGGAGTAGGGGGGACTCTGCCGTAGAGCTCTCGGATATCTTATTCAGTCGTTTCTCACTATCTCTCGTACCGGAGACACTCATCCATTCATCAACTACCTCTACATGCTCGCATACTCCAACTTGCATATGTTTATACAATTGGGTTGGCTTGTCAAATAAATTGACCAGTCTTAATGGAATTTGTCCGGTGGATGGATCTACAATTGATTTGGCCATCAATATTCCTTTGTCAGTGAGTTTGGAAGTCTCGGATTCTAGCAGGGCAGTGGAGAAAAGAGGAGTTTCTCCTACTATCTCACCCGACACAATTATCTCAGTCGCTGGTGGCACAAGTACATTTTCGGTCAAGGTTATACGGAAAACCGAAGGCAAGTCACTTTCAAGCAGACATTTAATTTGAAGACCTCCTATAGTAATCTCGCCCTTGCCTATATCAAGTAGGCTCTGGTTTTGGTGCAGGAAGTCATATCCTAGTACAACTGGTGCTTCCACATTGGCCACAATCATTCGCTGCTGGAAAACGCAGCCTTGTATTTCAATGGGTAGTGTCACACAGCCTTCAGAGGTTACAACTCCACCATCAGCCATTCTCAACTGACAACTCTTGCCAGATATGGCGGGTCTCATTGGTTCTGGTATGGACAAATATTTATTTGGGTGTAAAATTGTGGAGGTGGAACCGGTGTCAAGGAGGCAATTAACTTCAACATCGAAAATTTTGGCTTTTATGTACAGGCCATCTTGACTGGTTTTGGTATTGTTTCTCTTGGGTCTGAAGTCAGCGTTTACAGCTGAGGGTTGACCCCGGATCTCAGCTGTTGGTAGTTTTCCTGGTTGTTATTGGTGTTAACATCTGCGGTGTTATTCTGGTTAAATTGCTGCTGTTGGTAGTGGTTTTGGCGTTGATATTGACCTTGGTAGTTGTTTTGACCTTGATAATTGTTTTGACCTTGGTACTTGTTTTGACCTTGATAC
>JBEVXV010000860.1:1377-5791 GCA_040505915.1 Sedimenticola sp.
TACTTGTTTTGACCTTGATACCTGTTTTGACCTTGACCTCTGTATTTGTTTTTCTGGTGACAATCTTTCTGCCAGTGGCCCTCTTTACCACAGAAATGGCATTTCCCTCGGGACTTATTGCCGTAGCTTGACTGGGTTTGGTTGGTAGGGGCCTTCGTCTGACTGCTGACCCTGACCTCCATTTTTGCCAGACGGTCAACGATGTCTGCTATCTCTGGTCTCGAGGTATTCCTTCCCCTGTCTGAAATTTGGTACATGTCTTGCTCCCTTTCTTCATGTTGCATTCTCAAACCTCTAGGTGGAACGGAATTTCTCTGGGTACTTGCGTGGAAAGCCTCCAATTTTACGGCCAGATGTACACTCTCATCCATTGTCTTAGGGCTTTGCTGGTAAATTGACCATTGGATTTCCTTGTCATTCAAGGCGTCAACAAAACAGTCTCGGCATAATTGCTCGCGTACTTCCATGGAAGCCCCTGGGTAGGCCATACGCACGGTCCGCTTGATGTCCTGGGCTAATTCTTGTATTGTCTCGCCCTTCTTCCTTAAGCGTGTCTTCATTTGGGCTCGGTATAGCTCTGACTGGTTTGTGGGTTCAAACCGTGCTGTGAGGGCGGTTACAAGGTACGGGTAATCCTTCCTCTGCGCCGGGCTAAGATCACTTAAAATGCTCTGGGCCAGGCCCCTCAGACTTGTAACTAATTCCATGGCCTTGGCAGTGTCACTCCACTGGTTCATCTCTGCTATAATTTCGAATTGGACTAAGTAATCTTGTAGGCTTGAATGCCCGTCATATATGGGTGGTTTCTTATGGGTCTTGTAAGATGGACTATCATTAGTTGTCGGTATAGGTCTCCAGTTGGGATTTACTGGTACTGTCCTACATGACTGAAAATCAGGGTGGTTGTAACTCATTCTATTGGGTCCAACCTGTCTAATGCCCCCTGTATGGTCTGAGGCGTAATCATCAATCTGGATTCCACTATCTATATTGTGCCTGGAATGACTGGACACAAATTCTACCTGTCTCTGGTCGGTTCTTACTTGTGACCGACCTATAATAGGAGTGTTATAATTCAGAGAACTCTCTGACCTACTTCCCTGGGGTGCTACATACAAATTTTGTCCCTCACCATCAGGCGCCCTCTGGTGAGGCCTTAAATCCTGTTGATTTAAGTAAGGCCCAGACCCATCCCTTGTATGGGTCGGAATGGTTGCGATTTCCCTGGTCAGTTCGCGCTCTTTGTCCCGCAAAGATTGCAACTGCCGTTGTAGGCTATCAAGTCTACCCATATCCCCGGCCGGGTCATCACTATTATCCCTGAAATCCGCAACCCCATGATATCTCTGATCATCATGTGCATGGCCTAAGCTACCCCCATGTTTTCTCATATTCAGTACAACTTCCCCACTCGGGGTCCCCAAGATAGTGGAATCAGATTGTTGTGGTCTGGTGTGGTCAGTGTGTTGCCCTCTGCGGATCATAGGACCGTCATCTGGGTATGGGTCATGGTCAGGTTCATTTATTGGGTCACACCCTGGTTCGATGTCTGGGCAATGGTTATCATCGCTCGGGCTCTCGGAAGACCTAATCTCATAACCACCGGATGCCATTACACATTATCTGTATTTACGCTAATTTAAATTATCAATGTATTTGTTTAATTTTAAATCAAAAACAAGAACAACACAACAAATGCTTCAGATGATTTATTGGATAATTAAATGATTGTCTAAAATAAAAATTCTCCTGTCAGTGATAACGTTAAAATTTAGTCTCTCCTCTGGGAACGAGGGAACTATCTCTCTCGCAGTCTCTCCTCTGGGAACGAGGGAAACCAAAGTTCTACTGGAAACGTAGAGACTTATTCTTTTGGGCACATGGGAACAAATCAGATCCCGAAAGCGCTGCCACCAATGTAGAGTTTTCTGAGGGTAACGTGGAAATTAAGCGGTTGATTTGGCTGAGTCTCTGAGGAGAAAAAAAAACAAAAAAAACAATATGTCCACTGTCAATTACATGTTCTCAGCAAGAATTGACAGTTAACAATCTTAATAAACGGGAGTTTTAACAAGGTTAAAGAAATGACAACACCAGTTGACTGTAATAATGATTTATACAGATTATAAGTAGTTGTTACTTATAATCTGGGACTGAATTCACAAGTTTAATAATAATCTATGATCAAAATGCAAGAAGTACGAAGTTACGCGGGGGCGAATTGCCTAATAAAAAGATGATAATTTTGTAGCGTAAAATAGTCTACAGTTTAATACACGACAGATTTATGTGCAGCGCGACTACTGGATCTAATTTAAATGTATCGGAATACCGGCTAGTTTATTTAAGGACTGCGACACAGTGAACCCGAACGGGGAAAACCCAACGCCTGGTCTCGGCTCAGCCAATGGGAACTTGGCATAAACTCGGGAATATCAGGAGAAAAACCTGCTTATGCTATTGTCGTTAGTATAAGGGAAGAACTCACGTTCTTCCGTCCTGGGTGACGGTAAAATACACTGCTATGGGCTCTAGCAAGAAATGGAGGGGCAGCTGTCGTAAGATCGGCAGAAGGCAACACTGACAAACGCTGGTGGTCGCGGCTTCTATTTATTAGGTCGGGGTCGCTAAGTTACAACCTGACCATCTCGCGAGATGGTCGCGAGAATGGTCGCGAAATCTCGTGACCTATAAACCAAAAAACAACCCAGATAGCCATGTTCTCGTGAAATCTCGTAAAACGAGACTTCATCCAAGATGGCTGACAATGCGCAAATATATAACACAGATGGAACGATTCTTCTCAATATTACTGATAAAAGGCTTGTCAGCATAAGTTATCGATGCCGAATCAAAGCTAAAGACATGTTTAACCAAATATATATCGCTGTCTATTCTGATTCAAGGGATTAAGCGATACGCAGTAAGTATTAGGCACGTTAGCCGAGGCTGCACATAAATCGTCATTCTATGCTATCCTGAATAGAATAATACTTGTCCTTTGTGACATAATAAATGTCACAAAGGACAAATATGTTACACTACCCCCTTCTTTGAAAACAGTTGTTCGTCCTCGAACAATATGACATCAAACAACAACAACACATTACAATATCTAATTATTCAATGCCTCAACCTCAAATGACACCGGGATTGTTCATCCTATACTACTGTAGTTATGAGAAAAAGTGAGACAATTTTAGAAAGAAAAACTGAATTTTTTATATATTTTATAGATATATATATGTATATATAGGTATATACATATAAATATATACATATCCCATCCAAGGCGTACATCACCATAAAGTACCAAGTAGTATAAGATAAGAAGAAAAAGTAATATGTTGTGAATCCTGGACAATTTGAAAAAAAAAAAAACTTTTTTTACGTCCGATGCAATTCACACAATATCACTTTTATGAATGTTGGACAATATGAAAAAAAAAAAGAAAGAAAATTGTTACGTCCGATGCAATTCACACAATATCACTTTTATGAATGTACACTACGTCAAGTGAAATCCATGCACTAGCGAATCATACATTCTTTCGGAATATTAGATCAGAGATAATGAATTTTCTTACCACATTGTTGTACAGAACAGGTCAATCCTTCTTAACCCAGTGTTAACAATATCTATCTCTGAATAATGAAATGTAATATATGAGATAATTCTACGTTGGCGCCATTACCTAGCATGGTAGTTACGAAGAAAAACAAATTTTTGAAATTTTTCCAACTATCGATTCAAAGGAAGATAAAAATGCAATGTTACTACTAAGAATTACAAATTAAAAACATTACTAAAAATACTACTACTGGACAATAGCCAAATGTTTAGTTTGGCGATAAATGGCACCAAGGTAGGATTATAATTTAATTATGAATTAATGTTCTGTAGGTATTTAGTATGTGTCCTAATTAATTTATAAAATTTAATTCTTTCCTGAAGATGGTGTGACCTCCACTCGGACTTCCAAGTTTTGGCCATTAGGCAAGTTAATGCTATCTATGCGTTTGAATATAACGCCATCCGACGAGAACACTATGTTCGCTTGTAGAGGTGTGGTGGTGATGGGTTTCTGTATTTTATGTTCCAGGGGATCCGGTGTTGTGAGTTTCCCGGGTTTTGAAAGGTCCATGGGGATGTCCCGGTTAACCGAAAGGTTGGTTGGTGTATCACTATTGGCGGATGGATCATTATTGGCGGCTGATGTGATCGGGGTTACAACTCGGGTGGTGATATGTGTGGTTGATGTGTTGACTGTGATGGCCGGAGTTGTGTGTGGCGCGATCACAGGAACGGTGCTGAAGATGGACGGAACGGTGCTGATGAAAGACGGAACGGTGCTGAAGATGGACGGAACGGTGCTGATGAAAGACGGAACGGTGCTAACGGTTGACGGAACTG